>DATLCW010000250.1:0-2198 GCA_035526195.1 Bryobacteraceae bacterium | reverse complement strand
CACCGAAGCACCGAAGGCAGACAATGCTGTTGCCTCTGATGCTTCCGCTCAGAACAACGCTTCGGATGCCTCCGCGCTGCCGCAGACCGCTTCACCGCTGCCGCTGCTCGGACTCCTTGGCTTTGCCTCGACCGGAATCGGCTTCCTGGCCCGCCGTCGCAAGTAAGCCAGTTCGTCTGGACTCCCCGAAGGAGAAATGGGCCGCCCTCAAAAGCGGCCCATTTGTTTTTCCCGTTCTGAAACTCCTCAAAGGACGGTGAATTCCCCGATTGCTCTCATTATTCTCCGTGAATACAATCTCCGGGCTAACGGAGAACTTCTTGATAGAGCAACGTAGATCCATCTTTCCACGTATCGCGGCCTTGCTTTGCTTCTCAGTCTTAAGCGCCTTCGGCCAGAAGGCCGATCGTCAATGGGGCGAACTTGCTCTGTCGTTTGAAAAGAACGTTGGACAACTCGATCAAGATGTACTTTTCCTGTCTCGTGTCCCTCGACTGAATGTCTCTTTCGGACGCCAGTCGTTCAAGATCGGCACTCCTTCAGGGGCCATCACCGTGCTGATGGGGGGTGCTCCTGACACCCGGGTACAGCCTGAGGATCCTAGCAAGGCGGAGAGTAACTATTTCGTGGGCGATCGGAGACGATGGAGGACGCATGTTCCTCACTTCGGCGCTTTGAGGTACGTGAATCTCTACCCCGATATCGATCTACTGTTCTACGGTAAAGGTGCGCAGCTCGAGCATGATTTTGTGCTCGCACCTAAGGCTGACCCCTCGCTCATATCGCTGCGCTTTCCTGGTTCTCGCGTTCGCATCAACAGCCGCGGTGAACTGGAGATTCGCGATCAACAGGCCAAGGCCACCTTCAGCAAGCCGTACATCTATCAACTCCGCGATGGGCAGCGTGAAGTCGTAGAGGGAGGGTTCCGGTTGTTCCCGAAAGGTGCGGTGGGTTTTTGGATCGGCAAATACGATGACCGTCGACAACTCTTCATTGATCCCATTCTTTCCTTCTCGACGTACATAGCGGGGAATCGGGGGGAAAGTGCTTCAGGCATTGCCGTGGATTCTGCCGGGAACAGCTATGTGACCGGCTATTCGTTCTCATCCGACCTCTCCACCACTGGCGTGGCACAAGCCGCTTGCGCCGGGGCGTGTAACGAGCCTGACGCATTCGTGGCCAAGATCAACCCTACCGGCACGGCGCTCCTCTATGCCACTTATGTCGGCGGCACACGGTATGACGAGCCTTTTGGGATCGCCGTCGATAACGCTGGCAACGCCACAATCATTGGGCGCTCCGACTCCGCGGATTTTCCGTCGGTATCACCTTCCTTTACAACCAGTGGTACGAACCAGACTCACGGATTCGTTGCCTCCTTGTCGCCTGATGGAAGCGCGTTGAATTTCTCGAGTCTCGTCGGCGGAAGTGGTTCTGACATGACCACAGCGGTCACCACGGACAGCATCGGCAACGTTTATGTTGCGGGAACGACCCAGTCACCGGATTTCCCCGTGACGGCAGGCACGCTTCCGGTCGCCCAAAATCCTGCATATCCGGACAGTCAGTTTTTCTTCGCGAAATTGCAGCCGAACGGTACTCGATCTTTGTCGGGCCTGATCACATGGGTTACTCCCGGCTCGGGACCAGGCTCGCAACCGCCTCGCGAGGTCACAGCCATCGCGGTGGATGGTGATCAAAACATTTACCTCACCGGTACTGCATCCGGAAACTTTCCCACGACGGCGGGCGCGTATCAGCCCACGCCCGCCTCCACTGTCCAGGAAGGCTTTGTCATCAAGCTGAATCCTGCCGCTTCCGCATTCGTGTTCTCCACATTGCTTGGAGGCACTGATTATGAAAGCATTCGCGCCATAGCTCTCGACGCCGATCGCAACGTGGTTGTAGCGGGTACCACAAACTCTGCCAATTTCCCGGTCACGAGCGGAGCGTTTCAAACCGCCCGCATTGGCAATTGCTGCCAATCTTTCGTCTCAAAACTTTCTGCAGACGGTTCGTCTCTGCTTTTCTCAACTTATTTTGGGGCCCCGTTCACTTCTCTTCCCGGGGCCGGGATAAACGCGATGACGCTGGACAGCACTGGTGCGCCGATTTTCACGGGCATTACTACATCAACAACGCTGCCGCTGCTCCTGCCGCTCCAAAGCCAACGGCCCTCACCGCAGACTGCCGCTTTT
>DATLCW010000215.1:0-31438 GCA_035526195.1 Bryobacteraceae bacterium | reverse complement strand
TCAAAAATCGCTGCATCTGCTCCCGCGTCCCGATCGTGACCCGTACACAGCCGTCAATCTCGTAGCTTCGATCGCGGATGAGTACGTCCTGCGCCCGTAATTTGTCGCGGATCTCAATCGCCCGCGCGCCCGCCTGAAAGAGCACAAAGTTGGCCTGGCTCGAATAGTAGCGGATGCCGAGTTTATCGAATCCGGCGTAGACCGCGGCACGAGCGGCCAGAACTTCCGCCACGTAATCGGAAACGTAGGCAGTGTCTTCAATCGCGGCCCGCACGGCGATGGCTCCCAGCAGATTGACGCTATAAGGAGATTGCGCTTTGCGCAGATGAGCCGCGTTGCCGGCTTGTGTCAGCAGACACCCGAGCCGCATCGCGGCCATGCCGTAAACCTTGGAAAAGGTGCGGCTCACGAAAAGGTTCGGGAACTCCTCGATCAGAGGAAGCGCCGTGACGCCGGAAAATTCGTAATACGCCTCGTCGATCAGTACCGCCGCCTGGGGAGCCCGCTGAAGAATACGGCGGATCGAAGGAAGATCCACGCCGCTGCCGGTCGGGTTATTAGGATTGGCGATGAGGATGGCGCGGGTGCCGGGACGGATCGCGGCGAGCAGCTCTTCCAAAGGAAACGCGAGGTCGGCGGGACGATAGGCGAGCTCGCGCACGGCGGCTCCCGCCACGTCGCAGTAGAAGCGATACATCGCGTAGGACGGATGAAGCACAATGGCATCGTCATCATCGTCTAGATAGGTGTTGACCAGGACCTGAATCGCCTCATCCGTTCCATTCGTCAATACCAGCTCTGATTCGGCCACCTGGAAAAATCGCGCCAGGGCATCGCGCGTCTCGCTGTATTCGGGATAGACGGAGAAGATATGGCGATTGAGGTTTTCCCGCAGGTAGCTCAGCACGCGAGGCGAGCAGCCCACCGTATTCTCATTGAAGTCGAGACGCAGTTTCCCCGCCCGGCCGCCGGTGGGAGGGGAGTAAGGAGCCATGCGCAGAACAGCTTGGCGCGGCTTTAACCGTGTGCTGACGTCACTTGCCAAGGCGCACCTCGACGCTGCGGGCGTGAGCTTCCAGACCTTCCGCCCGCGCCAGCGTGGTTATTGTCGGTCCTAATCGCCGCAGCGCTTCGCCGTTCAATTCCTGTACGGAAATGACCTTCACAAAGTCGGCCGCGGTGAGACCTCCGCGAAGACGAGCCGCCCCGTTGGTGGGCAGCACATGGCTGGGGCCGGCCGCATAGTCGCCGGCCGCCTCAGGGCTATTGGGGCCTACGAAAACGCTGCCGGCGTGCTTCACCGCGTCGAGCAGCCGCATTTCAGGAATGCTCAGATGCTCCGGGGCGAACTGATTGGACAGCTCCACCGCATGATCGAGCGAGCTGACAATCACAATCGCGCTGTTTTTGTCGATGGACTTGCGGGCGACTTTGGCGGTGGGCAGATCGGCCATTTGCTTTTCGATTTCCAGGGCAACCGCATTCCCGAGCCGCCGCGAAGGTGTGAGTAAGATCGCCGCCGCTTCCACATCGTGCTCTGCCTGCGCCAGCATGTCCGCCGCCAGCCAGCGTGGATCCCCTTCGTTAGAAATGATCAGGATCTCGGTAGGTCCGGCCACGAAGTCGATGCCCACTTCCCCGGCCAGCAGTTTTTTGGCGGCCGCCACGTAAATGTTGCCAGGACCCACGATTCGATCCGCTTTAGGAACCGTCTTGGTGCCGAATGCGAAAGCGGCGATGGCATGAGCGCCGCCCATTTGAAAGACCTGATGCACTTCCAACATGGCGGCGGTGCCATAGATCTCGCGGTTGGGTTTGGGGGAGGCTACGAGGATGTTCGGCACGCCCGCGATTTGCGCGGGAATCACCGTCATCATCAGAGTGCTCGGTAATGGATAGCGGCCCGAGGGAATATAGGCGGCGACGCAATCGAGCGGGCGCAGGATCTGCCCGAGCCGGATTCCCGGAGCGAGCGCTTTGCGAAATGGTTTCGGCAACTGCAGGCGCGCATAACCGCGGATGTTGTTCGACGCGGTCTTGACTGCACTTGAAAAATCCGGGTCCAGCTCAGCAGCAGCTTTGCGCAGCGCTTCCTGCGGCACTTGAACAGAGGAGCCTTCGAGACCGTCGAATTTCTTCGCATACTCGACCAGCGCTTTATCCCCGCGCTTGCGCACGGCTTCGAGGATGGGTCTGACGACGGCTTCGGCCTCTTCCACACGTGCCGCGCGCCGTTCAAAGATCTTCGTGGCTTGGGTTGCTTCCAGAATCCGGATCATAGCTACATCACAATCTTGTTCAACGGGTATTCGACAATGCCTTGCGCGCCGGCCTCTTTCAAACGCGGGATGATGGTGCGCACCGTCGTCTCATCCAGTATGGTGTTGACGGCCAGCCAGTCATCGTCGCTCAAATGAGAGATGGTTGGTTTTTTCAGAGCGGGGAGAACAGAGAGTACGGCTTCCAGATCCTTCCGCTGTACATTCAACATCAGGCCCACCTTGCCGAGTGCATTGATGGCTCCTTCTAACAGCATGCGGATGTCCCCGAGTTTGCGGCGCTTCCAATCGTCCTGCCAGGAGGTTTTGTTGGCCACCAGTTGGGTGTTCGACTCCATCACCACGTCGAGGATGCGAAGCTTATTGGCGCGCAGCGAGGATCCTGTTTCCGTCACCTCGACGATCGCGTCGGCCAGTACCGGTGGCTTCACCTCGGTCGCACCCCAGCTGAATTCCACCTTCGCTGTCACGCCGTGCGCGGCAAGATAGCGGCGGGTGGCGCCCACCAGCTCCGTCGCGATGATCTTGCCTTCCAGGTCTTGCACCGTTTTAAAAGGCGAGGATTCCGGAGCCGCAAGCACCCATCGAACCTTGCCGAAGCTCTGCTTGGCATAGATCAGATCGGCCACATTGATCACGCTGGCCTCGTTCTCTTCCACCCAGTCGCGGCCCGTAAGGCCCGCGTCCAACACTCCATCATCCACATAACGCGCCATTTCCTGGGCGCGAATCAGCATACATTCAATCTCCGGATCGTCGATCGCCGGAAAATAGGAACGGGTGGATGTGGTGATATTGAAGCCCGCGCGGCGGAACAGGTCAACGGTTGCATGCTCGAGACTCCCTTTAGGAATGCCTAACTTCAGTTTCAAGGATTAGCCTCCGTAGACTTTCGCGGGATCGAATGTCTGCACGTCCGTGACCGCCCACTGGCCGTTTTCGAGTTTGCGGTAATAGCAGCTTTCATAGCCGTTATGGCAGACTCCGGGTCCAACAGCTTCCACTTTGATCACCACGCTGTCGGTGTCGCAGTCCGTCAAAAGTTCTTTCGCCACCAGCCGGTGCCCGGAGGTTTCCCCCTTCAGCCATAATTTCCCGCGGCTGCGGCTATAGAACGTCACGAAGCCGGTTTCGACGGTCTTTTTCCATGCCTCTTCATTCATGAAACCGACCATCAGCACGCGGCCGGATTGGTAATCCTGAATGACCGCCGGGAGGATACCGTCGAGTTTTGAGAAATCCAAATCCATAATGTGTAAGCACCCAACAATAAAAAAACCCGCCGGAACCGCGGCGGGCTGCTTTCCTCGAGATCAAACCGGTTCGCGCTAGAACCCTGCCCGTCGCTGCGCACATAGAGCCGAAGGATGATGGCGATGGTGCCGGACGGCGCGTGGCATGAATTTAAAGTGTATCACATCAGCCTGCGGGCGGCGGAATTCCGCGGCGAAAGAAAACGTCCGGAGGGACGCCGCGTGATTTTGTATAATGCTGGCTTGAATGATACGGCAGCCGTGCGGCTGGATGGCGTCACTCGCTCTTTCGAAAGCTATACGGCGGTTGCCGGAATTACGCTAGAAGTGCGCAGCGGGAAGTTTGTTTCCATTGTTGGCCCCAGCGGTTGCGGGAAATCCACCATCTTAAGCCTGGCCGCCGGCCTGCTGGCGCCATCGTCGGGGACAGTCGCCATCTTCGGCGAGCCTCTGATCGGAATTAACCGCCGGGCATCCTACATGTTCCAGCAGGATGCGCTGCTGCCGTGGAAAACCGTGCTCGATAATATCGCACTCGGTCCGGTGTTGCGCGGAGTTCCGCGCGAGCAAGCCCGCCAGAAGGCGGCGGAATGGGTACAGCGCGTGGGGCTGGATGGTTTTGCCGACCGCTACCCTTATCAACTCAGCGGAGGCATGCGCAAGCGTGCCGCGATGGCCCAGAGCTGGATCGTCGACCCGGACATCGTATTGATGGATGAGCCCTTCAGCGCGTTGGACATTCATACCCGGCTGCGCATGGAGTCTGAGGTTCTTGCCATCTGGGCGGGTTCCTCGAAAACGGTGGTGTTCGTCACTCACGATCTGGAAGAAGCGATCGCCCTCTCCGACGAGGTCATCGTGTTGTCAGCAGGTCCTGCGAGCCATATCGTCGGCGTCTATGCGGTGGACCTGGTGCGCCCGCGCAACCTGATCGATATCAAGCTGGAGCCGCGGTTTGCGGAGCTCTACCGCTCCATTTGGACAGACCTGCGCGGCGAGGTATTGAAGAGCTATGCCAAGTCGTAAAATACCGATGGTGTTCTGGCAGGTGCTGCTGGGGGCGCTGATGCTGGGAATCTGGCAATGGGGAGCGAGCAGCGGAATCCTCGACAAATTCTTCTTCAGCCGTCCCAGCGATGTCGCCGGGCGGGTGTGGAAACTGTTTGCGGAAGGAACCATCTGGACGCACCTGGGCACAACATTGCTGGAAGCCGGCCTCTCCTTTGCCATTGGCGTGGTAGGCGGCGTGGCGTTGGGATTCCTGCTGGCGCGGAATCGCTGGCTGGCGGCACTGTTCGATCCTTACATTCGAATCGCCAACTCGCTGCCCCGCGTCGTGCTGGCCCCCATTTTTCTCTTGTGGTTTGGATTAGGGATCTGGTCGAAGGTGGCGCTGGGGGTAACCGTCGTGTTCTTCATCGTCTTCTTCAACACCTATCAGGGAGTGAAAGAAGTGGATCCGGTGATGCTCAACAACGCGCGCATGCTGGGCGCCTCCGAGCGG
This sequence comes from Bryobacteraceae bacterium, assembly GCA_035526195.1. Lineage (GTDB taxonomy): Bacteria > Acidobacteriota > Terriglobia > Bryobacterales > Bryobacteraceae > CADEFT01. Next base: position 26,402 of record DATLCW010000215.1, on the reverse strand, counting down.
CAATTGATTCGTCATGTGCTGGTGCCGAGCGCTTTAACCTGGATATTTTCCAGTCTGCATATCAGCATCGGCTTTTCGATTATCGCGGTGGTAGTGGGGGAGTATCTCGGCGCATCGCGTGGAGTGGGCTACATGATCGCGCAGGCCGAAGGCGTCTTCGATACCACGGGAGTCTTTGCCGGGATGACCATCCTGGCGGCAGTGGTGTTGTTGGTGGGCGCGGGCGTGAACCGCCTCGAGCGATGGCTGCTGCGATGGAAGCCTGAGCCGGGCGGGGCCACGCGGGAAGTGGTGTAGATGAAAATTACTCCATATTAAGATTCTTTCGCATAGGAAACCGTCCCACCGCGCGCGGAGTCTCAATCAACGTTGCGACTCATCATGAAAACCAAATTGCGATCCATCCTTTCGATCACCCTTTTGGCCGCGGCCTTTGCCCTGGCAGCGCCCGCCATGCCTATGCAGGCCAGCGCCGCAAGTAAGACCCAAGCCAAGCACCAGGCCAAGGCCAGCCACCCCACCCCCGATGCCATCGCGGATGCCAAAGCCAGGAACCTGGTCTGGGTGAATACGGCCAGCGGCGTGTATCACAAGGGCGGCGAATTCTACGGCAAGACCAGCCGCGGCAGCTTCATGACCGAGGAAGAAGCGAAAAAGGCCGGCCATCGGTTGGCCAAAGAGCCACTCCTGAAAAAGAAGCCGGCCGTCAAAACCAAGTAGGCTAATCCTCGAGCATTCTTGGCCAATCCTGCTTCAGCAGGCGCGACAACCCGCGATCGGCCAGCAGCCGTCCGCCCGTCTGGCACCTGGCGCAGTAGTTGGTCTCGTTGGCCGCGTAGCGGTTCGCTGTACTTTGGCACCGCACACGGGGCAGGGAAGCCCGAAACGTCCGTGAACCGCCATCTCCTCGCGAAAGGCGGTGACGCCTTCGGGAAAACCGTCCGCCGTTTCGGCGCGCAGTTTTGCCACCCAATCCAACAGCGTGGCTTTGGTTGCTTCGAACAGCCGCTGAATTTCTTCCGCGCCAAGTTTCGATGTCAAAGCCACCGGCGAAAGGCCTGCGCGATGCAGAATCTCATCGGAGTACGCGTTGCCGATGCCGCTGAATAAATCGGGATCGGTTAACGACCGCTTGAGTGTGTGGTTTTCCCTGGTTAACGCGGAGCTGAAGTCCGCGAGCGTGGCTTCCAGCACTTCCAACCCGCCGCGCCTCAACGTCTCTAGACCTTCCTCGCTTCGGGCCAGGTACAGTGAGGCGCGGCGCTGGGAACCTGCTTCTGTCAGCACCAAACTTCCGTTGGCGAAATCGAATGCCGCAAGGGTGTTCCTGCTTCCAATCGGTGCGCCTTTTTTTCGCCAATGCAGCCGGCCGGCGATCATCAGGTGGAGCACCACCCAACGGTCCCCTTCCAGCCCCATGGCAATGCGTTTGCCTAGCCGGCGAAAGCACTGCACCTTGCTGCCTTCCACCTCATGCGGAGAGGGATCGACGCTACGGAGAAGGAAAGGGCTTCCCAGCCGGACCTTTTCCAGCACGCTGCCGGTTACGCGCTTTTCCAAAGCTTCGATGTAAACCACGATGTCGGGAAGTTCCGGCATTTTTTCTGGCGGATGCTATCACGTGGTGCGTGCTAAACTCATCATTCCGGGGCCGTGGCGGAATTGGCAGACGCACTGGATTTAGGTTCCAGCGGTTAACAGCCATGTGGGTTCAACTCCCACCGGCCCCACCATAGGGCCGCAGCCGCTATTTGTGGCGGTAAGTGATTCTTCCCCGCGTCAGGTCATAAGGGGAAAGTTCCAGCGATACACGGTCCCCATTCATCACCCGGATGCGATTCCGGCGGAGTTTTCCGGCCATCGTTGCCAGCACGATCTTGCCCGCATCCAGCTGGATCGTAAACATGCCGGCGCGAAACTTCTCGACGACTTTTCCTGTTACTTCGATTGAATCTTCTTTTGGCAAAGTTTGTCCTTGTTTAGGTTAGTTGAAAGGAATGTTTTACGGCGACGATCGCCGCGTTGGCCGTGCCCACCGTATCGGTTGTTCAGAAGTCCGCGAAAAAATATCAGGCAGGCCCGGAATCGGAGAATGGCGGTAAAGAAGCTGCCGAAGTGCCACTCAATGGACTACTCTGATCATATCATGGTGCGGTTTAACAATACTTAACCCCGAGGAACGCATACTTTGCCGATTTCGAGGGTTCAAGTAATTGAGGTTTCACATCCCATGACAAAGTTCTTTAAAATCATCTCTGCCGCCGCCTTCTCCGCGGCGCTCATTTTCGCCCAGGGACCCGGAGGCCGCGGCGGCGGACCTCCCGATCCTCAAGCCATGCTCGAACAGCGGGTGGCGTTTCTCACCGCCCGCCTCGGTCTAACCGACGATCAGAAAGCACAAGCTACCACGATCTACACGAATGCCGGCACCGCCGCCCAAAGTATACGAACGACTCTCCAGACCACCCACCAGCGCTTTCTGACGCCGTGAAAGCAAACAACATTGGCGCCATCGATCAGTTGTCCTCAACCATTGGAACCCTTACCGGTCAGTTGACGGCCATCGATCGCAAAGCGGATGCCTCTTTCTATGCGCTGCTAACCGCGGAACAAAAGACAAAGTTCGATCAGAACCGCGGACCTGGATTCCGCGGCATGGGGCCCGAGGGAAGGGGCCGGTTCGGCCCCCCGCGGTAACGCGGTTCAACCGTCACAGGCATCTTTACAATTCCTTAACCGTTTGACCTGCAACCAGTTGCGCGGATTTCACGTTCATTAGAGTGAGGGTTTGAAAAACAACATGAACAAATTTTCTCGATTGTTAACCGCCGCGGCTGTCGCAGCAACGCTTTCCTTTGCCCAGCACCCGGGACACAAGCGCGGAGGCACTCCTCCCGATCCTGCAGCCATGGTGGAGCGCAGGGTGACCCAACTAAGCGCGTCGCTCAGTCTCACGGAGGACCAGAAGGAAAAAGCGACTACCATCTTCACCAATGCCAGCACCGCGGCGCAGAGCCTGCGGAGCACCCTGAAGACAACTCACGAGTCCCTTGCCGATGCCGTGAAAACAAATAATACGGCTGCCATCGATCAGTTTTCCGCCACTTTGGGCAATCTGACCGGACAGCTTGCGGCAATCCAAGGGAAAGCGGATGCGGCGTTCTACGCCGTGCTTACTGCTGACCAACAGAGTAAGTTCAACGAGTCTCGTCGCGGCGGATTCCGTCGCGGCATGGCGAATCGGAATTTCCGTTCGCAGTAACTCGCATCCCTCACGGAGCGCACCGCCGGGACAGCCGGAATGCGCTCCTTTGTTTTTCGATCAGTCTACAGATCCAATGTCGACGCCTGTGTAGATGCTTGCCAGCGGGAGTGAGCACGAGACACTGCTGAGGTCCAATGTCCCATCCATGCCGCTGTGGATCGACAAAAGCCACCGGTTGCCGGGTTGACGTTCAAAGCGTTCTACAGTGCACGCGTCCTGCGCTACCAGCACATACTCCTTGAGACTCTCGATCTGGCGATAGCTGTGAAACTTCGCTCCCCGGTCATAAGCCGCCGTAGACGGTGACAGCACTTCGAAAATCACTGTTGGATTGGTGAGCACGTCGGCGTGCGAATCCACGTAGTGAGGCGCCCCGCAAAGGATCATCGCATCGGGATATGTGTACAGGCCCGATTGAGAAGTGCGGACGCGGAGATCGGAATTCACCGCGCGGCAATTCGTTCCCCGGAGCGCGGCGCCGAGGGCGATCAAAATGTTCGTCGCGAGGAACGCGTGATTCCCCGTGCCGCCGGACATCGCATACATGCGGCCGTGGAAATATTCGCTCTTGGTTTCCGCATGACGCTCGATTTCGAGGTATTGCTCGGGCGTCAGCAATGTTTCAGGCCGGGTGGACATCTCTTCTTATCCTAGCGGCTGTTGCCGCCGGAAGCGGGGTAGCTCGCCACCTGTCACAATAGGACTTACCCCATTCATCATGAGAACTGCAATTATCGGCTTGCCCATGACTGGCAAGACCTCTCTGTTTACCATCCTCACCGGTGTGCATGAGTCGACCCGGGTCGGCTCGATGGAAACCCGCGTTGGCGTGGCGAAGGTCCCCGACCCGCGGCTGGATGCCCTCGCCCATCTCTTCGTTCCTCCCAAGATCACGCAAGCCGTGGTCGAGTACGTCGATTTTCCCGCCATCAGCAAGGAAGCGCTGCGCGACCCGCAGTACCTCGCCAGCCTGCGCGTCGTCGATGCACTCGCTCACGTGCTTCGAGTGTTCGAGGATCCGACTGTGCCCCATGAAAAAGGGTCGGTAGACGCGGTTCGCGATCGCGATGATGTCGATATCGAACTGATCCTGAGCGACCTGGTGGTCGTAGAGAAGAGGATGGAGCGCCTCGAAAAGGACCGCAAGAAACTCAAAGCTCCAGAGCTTGACCACGAGTTTGAGGTCCTGGTCCGCTGCAGGAAAACCCTCGAAGAGGATAAGCCGCTGCGGGAAATGCCGCTCACCGACGATGATGAAAAACGCATCCGCGGCTTCCAGTTTCTTTCGCAAAAACCGATGCTCTACGTCATCAACGCGGGCGAAGAACACGCCGCCACGCTGGCGGATGTAGAGAGAGACTACGCCGCCAAATTAGGCGCCAAACCGCATACGGCGGTTACTGCGGTGTGCGGCAAGATCGAAGCGGAACTCGCCGAGCTCAGCGCCGAGGAATCTTCGGAAATGATGAGCAGCTATGGCCTGCTCGAGCCCGGCCTCAATCGCATCATCACCGCTACCTACAGCCTGCTGGGCCTGATGAGTTTTCTTACGGCGGGTGAGACGGAGGTTCGCGCCTGGACCATTCCCACAAACTCCCCCGCTGTCAAAGCGGCCGGCGCCATCCACTCCGATTTCGAGAAAAAGTTCATTCGCGCGGAAGTCGTGAACTGGAAAAATCTGGTGGATCTCAACGGCTATCCGGGTGTCCGGGAAAAGGGACTTTTACGGCTGGAAGGAAAAGAGTACATTGTCAAAGACGGGGATGTCTTGGTCATCCGCCATAGCTAGGAGATTCGATGAAACTGTACTTGCTACTTGCCGCTCCGCTGTTGTTCTCACAAGCTCCGTCTCCTTTCCGGCCTTCGGAAAGCGAGATGAAAGCCCTTCGATCAAGCCTGGAAAACCTTCCCAGGCCCAGCGGCTCCGACGACCTTAAGGCCGACGTCGGCATCTACTTTAAAGCAGCGGACTGGATCGCCCGGCATCCGGAAGAGTTCCTCACCAAAGCGTATTACGACAACGCGCTAAAGCTGATCGAGGTGGGAAGGGAACGCGCCCGTGAGCTTTCCTCGGGTACGCCTGGCTGGCAGGAGCGAAAGGGCCGCGTGGCACGGGCGTATCGATCCAAAGTGGATGGCAGCGTCCAACCTTATACGGTCATCGTCCCCGGGAATTACACCCGGGATCATCCCATGCGGCTGGACGTAATTCTCCACGGCAAAAACGCGCGTCTCAACGAGGTCAGCTTTCTGGCCGATGCGGAATGGGGCAAGCCGGTCATCCCGCAGCCGGACCGCATCGAACTGATCATTTACGGCCGGACGAACAACGGCTATCGTTGGGCCGGCGAGACCGATGTATGGGAAGCACTCGCCGCTGCCGGGCGCAACTATGCGATCGACAAATCGAAAATTCTTCTCCGCGGATTCTCTATGGGCGGCGCGGGCGCCTGGCATATCGGCCTGCATGCCCCCAGCCGCTGGGCGGGAATCGAAGCGGGTGCCGGCTTCTCCGACACCCGGCGCTATGCAAAGCTTGAGAACGCACCGCCTCATGAACAGCGTGTATGGCCCATTTACGATGCGTATCTTTACGCCCGCAATGCGCTGATGGTGCCCACGGTCGGTTACGGCAGCATCGACGATCCGCAATTGCAAGCCTCGGTGAATGTCAAAGAACAGTTGGGAGCCGAGAGCGTTAAGGTGACCGATCTGCGTGCTTTGTTCCTGGTGGGTCCGCGCATCGGTCATAAGTTTGCCCCGGAAAGCCGGAAGGTTTCCGAAGAGTTTCTTACCGCGGCCCTGTCGCAACCCCGCACCCACGATCACATTCGTTTTCTGACGTTCACGACCCGTTATGGAGAATGCGACTGGCTCACCGTGGACGGTCTGGATCAGCACTACAGCCGGGCGGAAGTGGATGCCAACCGCGAAGCCGGCTCCATTCACGTGACCACGAAAGGGGTCACCCGGCTCCTGTTTCAACAGCCGCTTCCGATCCAGATCGATGGTCAATCGATCGGCGCCACCGCCGCTGTCGAGAGGATCAATGGGAAATGGCAGGCGGCTAAAAAGCACGATAAGCATTTGCGCAAACGGCATGGCCTGCAGGGGCCGATCGACGATGCATTCCTGGACGCTTTTTTGTGCGTGCGCCCTACCGCCGCGCCTCGCGACATCAGCGCCCACCGGCTGGCTGTGGCTCGTCTGGATACGTTCCGCGAGAACTGGGATAAATTCTTTCGCGGCGACATCCGAATCAAGGATGACCGCGATGTTTCGGACGAGGATATCCGCAACAACAATTTGATTCTGTTTGGGGACGCCGCCAGCAACCGGCTGATCGCGCGGGTACTACCCAAACTCCCGTTCCGCTGGGAGACCAATAAAATCACGATCGCCGGCAAAACGTTTCCCGGCGAGAACCAGTTGCTGGTGGCCATCTATCCCAACCCGCTGAACCCGGACAAATACATCGTGCTGAATTCCGGTCACACCTTTGGAGAAAAGGATCTCAGGGGAACCAACGCGCTGCTCTATCCGCGGCTCGGAGATTGGGCGGTCCTGAATTCACAAGGCGGCGTGGTGACCGCGGACTTCTTCAACGAATCCTGGCGGTAACGTTAGAGGATGGAGCGAGTGGTTCGTAAAGTTTCGCAGCCATGAAGAGGCCCAGGCCGCTGACAGGGAATACTACCGGAGTTTGACTCCGCACCAACGGCTGGAGATCTTCTTCGAGCTTCAGGAAGTCTCCAGAAATCTGTTTCATGAACATGCCCAAGGACTGGCACGAGTTTATCGAATCGTTAAACTCCCACAACGTTGAGTGGTGGCCGCGCTTCGATCGTTTGGGTTCTCCTCGCTGAATTTGAAGGCGGAAGACTTTGAGGCCGAAACCCGTATCGTGCGACTCGGGCGCCCTGTCGTATCGGCATCCTGACCTCGATTACCGCCGCCTCGGGAGCGAGCCCTCGGAGTGAGGCATAATACTCAAGATGTCCACGAAATTCCGCTATGAAGAGTTCACCTGGCCGGAAATCCGCACCGCGGTCGCCGAGCAACGGGTTGCCGTTCTGCCTGTCGGAACGATCGAGCAGCACGGACCTCATCTCCCGCTGTCGACAGACGTCCTCACCTCTACGGAAATGTCCCGCCGCGCCGTCGAGCGGATTCCCCAGGAAGCCATTTTGCTGCCCTCGGTGTTCTATGCCTTCAATGAGCACCATCTCGATTTTCCCGGCACCATCGCCATCGCGGGCGAGACATTTATCAACTACGTGACCGACATCGGCCGAAGCCTCGCGCACCATGGGTTTCGCAAAATTCTGCTCGTGAATGGACACGGCAGCAACGTGCCGTTCCTCGATATCGTCGCCCGCAACATCAGCAACCAGACGGCATCCATCTGCGCCATGGTGCCCTGGTGGAACCTGGTTCCCCGCGACGTACTCGCCGAAATTCGCGAATCGGAGTTTCCCGGCGGCATGGCCCATGGGTGCGAGCTTGAGACATCGATCATTTTGTACGTTCGCGGCGACCTGGTGCAGATGGACAAGGCCGCCAAGGATATCAATTTTCAGAAGTCGGACTTCATCTTCTGGGACCTTCAGGGAGGCTCGCCGGTGTTCTTCCAGGAATGGTTTAGCCGCTACTCGAAGACCGGGACCGTTGGCGACCCCACCAAAGCCTCGCTGGATAAAGGACGCCGCGTCACCGAAGCCGTCATCGACCAGATGATCGCTCTGATCCGCGATTTTCGCAAGCGGGAAATCCAGCCCCGCGTCGACCATCATTAAAAAGAGTACACTGCGGTTGAGAGGAGTTCTTCCCATGCGGATTCTCGTCATTGGAGGGACCGGTTTTCTGGGTCCCCATATATTACGTGCCCTTCATGGCCACGAACTCACGGTGCTGCACCGCGGCAGGAAGGCCAATACCCTGCCGGAAGGGGTACGCAGCCTCCATGGCGACCGCAGCCAGCTGCCCAACATGGTCCGGCAATATCACCCCGACGCCGTCATCGACTGCATCTGCGCCTCAGCCGCCGATGCCGGCACGCTGATCGAAGCTTTCGGGCACAAATCCTGCCGCGTCGTGATGTTGAGCAGCGCCGATGTCTACCGCGCTCATGAGGTGATGCACGGACGGGAGCAAGGCCCCCTGCAGCCCACTCCCATTCCGGAAGAGGGCGATCTCCGTACCTATCGGTATCCCTACCGCGGCCAGAAGATTCCAGCGTATGAATGGGTGAATGACGATTACGACAAGATCCTTGCCGAACAGGCGCTCGCTCCGCTGCACCCCACCATTGTTCGACTGCCGATGGTCTATGGTCCGGGTGACCCGTTGCACCGTTTCAAATCCTTCCTGCAGCAGATGGACGCCGGCCAATCGACGATTCAGATCGAGGAATCGCTGGCGCGCTGGAAGGGCTGCTGGGGATACGTGGAGAACGTCGCCCATGCGATTGCGCTCGCGGTCACCAGCGATCGTTCCGCCGGGCGCACCTACAACGTCGCCGAAGCGGACGCCCCCGAGTATGGAACATGGTTGGAGTTTCTAGCCGAAGCCGCAGAGTGGCGGGGAAAGATTACTCACGTCGCTGAACAGGAGATGCCCTTCAATTACGCCCAGCACTGGGCGCTCGATTCGGCCCGCATTCGCAGCGAACTTAGCTATCGGGAGCCGCTCGATCGCATCGAATCGCTGCGGCGCACGGTCGCCTGGGAACGAGAGAGCCTGTCACAAAAACAGTTTGCGCACAATTCGTAGCAAAGGCGCGGCGGCTTGGATTCCGACGCCAGGGCTCTCTGCCGCCACCGGCAGGCGGGCTCATAGAAAAGGGCGAGCGATCGCCTCGAGACCGATTGTATCGATCTGATCTAGATTCACATCTACAATAGTTTTTCCCAGGAATCACAGGAGGCCGCCCGCACGATAATCCAAGCTCGCTCACCGAAGCCACCACCTTTCCCGAGGGTGACATTCGCGGCAACTATTTCTCGGGCGACCGTCTGCCGCGAACGGTCAAGCGCGTAAAGACGCTCGAGATCTTTGGATTTGGGGCGGGCCCGGCGGGCCAGTCTCGGGGTTCTGTCGCTCTGGGCTTTCCGAAAGCGGTTCGTCCTCATCATGTTTGCTCTTGGCTGGCTTTTGGTCACGCTGTTGCCGTATAGCTTTATCACTTACATGCCGAGAGTGCCCAGCCGAGACCACTACTTGGCGGCGGTGGGCGGTTCTCTGGTCATGAGACAATCTTCGGAATGGAAGTCGTTGACCGGAAGCAGCAGTGGCTTACCGCAGCATGCGAGGCCATGGAGATCGAGGCAGAGGCGATTCTGGCCGCCTCGCGTCGTTTGGACGAGAATCTGTTTCGCGCGGTTGATCTGATCCTGGGACATCATGGGAACCTCATCGTTACTGGCATCGGTAAATCCGGCTACGTTGGGCGGAAGATTGTCGCGACATTGCGAAGCACCGGTACGCCGGCAGTCTTCCTCCATCCGGCTGAGGCGGCGCACGGCGACCTCGGCATCTGTCACCGGGGCGACCCGACGCTGATGATCTCAAAGAGCGGAACAACAGCAGAGCTGGTCCATTTAGTTCGCCCGTTGCGCGACTTGCATTCCCAGTTCATTGGAATCCTCGGCTGTCCGTCCTCTCCTCTCGCCACCGAGATGGATGTTGTCCTGGATGCCTCTGTTCAGCGGGAGGCCGACCCCAACGGTTTCACTCCGACGGCGAGCACCATTGTGGCGCTCGCGCTTGGCCACGCCCTGACGGTGGCGCTGATGGAGGCCCGGGGCTTCACAGCTCAAGACTTTTCCCGCTATCATCCCGGAGGTCAATTGGGACGCAGCTTAAGCGTCAGGGTCGGAGACGCGATGCACCGGGGCCCCGCGGTTGCCTGGGTACGCCCAAACGATTCCTTAAAGCACGTAGTCGTTGCGATGTCGGCTCACCCGCTCGGAGCAGCGTGTGTCGTGTTGGCGAACCAGTCACTGATCGGGCTGATTACGGATGGCGACCTCCGCCGGGCGTTGCAGGCCTATGACGACATTCGGCCGCTGCGGGCAGCCGACATCATGACGGCGTCACCTGTGACGATAGGCCCGGAAGCGCTGCTGCACGAGGCGCTCTGTTTTATGGAAGACCGGCCCGCGCAGATTTCTGTGCTGCCGGTTGTCGACCCGGTCGAGCGTCGCTGCCTCGGGCTGCTTCGTCTGCACGACATCTACCACGCTGGCGTACTTGGCCACGACAAGAGATCTCAAACTACGAGTTGCGCTGCGGAGTAGGTCCGGCTTACCACCACCCCAAAAAGCAACGGCGATACACAACCCACTCATTCCCCTCGTCTTCCAATAGGGCGCCATAAGTACACTGGAACCCAAGCCATGAAAGTCCTTATACTCGCTGCGACAGGAAGCGCCGATATCTCCTACCCCAGGCTCTAGCGCCGGCCATCATCGCACGGCTCCGCCCCAGCGTGAAGGTGAACCCCCACAGCCTGGCTTCGTTCAGGTAGCCCAGGTGGCGCCTCCAGCCGTTTTCCTACGTACGGTTTGAACGCCTCCAGCTTCCCCGGCCCCGAGGATTGCCTCGGGCCGTATTCAGGAACGCCGCTCGGTTCGACTAGCTACCTGCGAACTGTCTTCCGGTCGAAACCAGTAATTCGCTGATGGCCTGAATGCTCAGACCTTCCCGCTTCAACTCACGTTTTCAACCGGCATTATGGGCATTTTTGCACCGGTACTAACACCGGGTTGGCGAAGCCGCAAAGCCCACAATGCGGACATGCACGCTCTGGAGGAGTCGGACCGCTGAGTCGTATGGGTAGCTTATCAGTCAGACGAGACAGGGCGAGATGAAATCTATGTCCAGGTGAAAGGGGGCACGATATTCTCGGTGTGCCGGTCAGATTATTTCCCGCCGATTTCTCAAGGTCTTTCCCTCCAGCCCGATTCTCTTGGAACCAACTGCGGCGAACCCTTGTCCGCCCGGATCTCGACTGGAACGACCGGGCGAAGTTGAGAATAGCGGAGGCAAAATATCGTGACCCGTTGCAGGCGCGGCGCGGCGCCCGCCGCTCACCGGGTCACGGAATCACTGGAAGCAGCACATGGGAAGCGCGCGCTCCGCTGTGATGCACCGTTTGCGTGGCCACCTTCACATTAGAGGTCATGCCGAAGGCTTCCCCGGTGTTCGGATTCCGGTCAAACTGCGGAAAGTGGCTGCTGGTCACATCCACGCGAATCCGGTGGCCTTTCAAAAACGCATTGCTCGTACCCACCAGGTCTATCGTGAATTCATAAGCCTTACCCGGCTCCATCAAGCGTGGACGGCTCAAGGAATCGCGGTACCTCGCACGAACAATGCCTTCCGCCACAGGCATGGAGCGTCCATCGGGAAACACATCAATCAGCTTTGCCACAAAATCCGTGTCCACACAGTCTGAGCTGGCGTGCAGGACTACCTTCACCGGTCCGGTGACTTCGATATCGCGATCCAATACCTCAGAGGTGTACCCCAGAATATCGGGCCGCTTTTCAATCGTGCGTTGATCCACCGGACCGGCTTTGGTCGGCGTGCCGCAGCAATTGTTTCCGCCAACACTCGGCACGGGATCTGCCGGATCGTAGCGGTACGTATCGGACGTCTCATCGCCCGCCGGAGCATCCCAGTTGAGCCGGCCGCCGCTATGCAAGTACATCTTGCGATACTGCGTACGCGCCAGCGGATACTCCTTCTCCCGCCGCCATTCGTTCTTGCCCATCACGAAAAGAGTGACACTGGGCTGGGCGTCGATCCCGTCATCCTTCCCCTTTAACCAATAATCGAAGAACCGCAAAGACTCCGCCAATTCATCCACGTGAGCGTGCTGGCCAAAATCCAGATCGCCGAACTTCCGCGAGCTCCCATGGCCCCACGGCCCGATCAGCAGCCGGCTCTTTTTCCGCGCGGCATCCGTTTTGCCGCGGGTGCTCATGCCCACATATCCGTTCAATGTGCCCTGGCTGAAGATGTCGAACCATCCGCCCATCGTATACACTGGGATGCCGATCTCCTGGAACATTTCCTCGACGTTGAGCTTTTTCCAATAGTCGTCATAGTCGGGATGCCGGATCCAGTCATGGTAGAACTTCGCCTTGCGCCCAGCCAGTTCCTGCATGGTGATCAGCGGAAGGTGCGGAAGAATCTTGTCATAGCGCAGCGACTCCGGCCCATTGGCCATCACGTGTTGACCGGTATTCTGCATGATGCGCGATTCCTGCCGCACCGGTCCCCATCCAAAATTGAAAGACAACCGCCAGCCTCCGTTCAGCGTAATCCAGTTGTGATAAAGGCTGGTAGAAGCGACTTTCGGCACCATGCAAACCAGATGCGGAGGCTTCGCCATCGCCGCCCGCCATTGGACATGGCCCAGGTACGATCCGCCCTCCATGCACACCTTGCCGTTTGACCATGGCTGCGCCGCTGCCCACTCGACAGTGTCATAGCCGTCTTCAATATCGTTGCGGAAGGGCTCCCACTTGCCTTCCGATTCATGCCTCCCGCGCACATCCTGATACACAAACGCATATCCGCGCCGCGAAAAGTACACGGCTGCCTCATAGGCATTGGGATAGCGCTCGGTACTGTAGGGCGTGCGCGAAAGGATCACCGGGTGCTTGCCTGGTGTCGTGGGCCGGTACACGTCGGCGAAGAGAGACACACCATCGCGCATCTTCACCTCCACCAGATTGTCCATTCGAATGTCGTTGGTGGGAGGGTAGGCGGCGGGAAACTTCACCTGCGCAAACGCGGCGCCGGCGAGAAATAACAGGGACAGTCGCATCTTTGAATTGTAAGATAAGTACCACATGGGTTTCGATTACGACACGGACATCGGCGGCCCCTCGGGCAAGTTCCCGCTCACACGCCATTCCGCGATCGAGTTCACAAGGAGCCAGGACACCGGCGTGCGGGAACGGGCCTATAGCGTTATTCTGGCCGGTTATTGGAAGCCAGCCTACAAATACATTCGCGTGCAGTGGAACCGCTCCAATGAGGACGCCAAGGATCTGACGCAAGCGTTCTTCGCCGCCGCGCTCGAGAAGCACTAATCCGTTTTTACGAGCCGCATCGGGGGAGCTTCCGCAAGTTCCTGCGCACGTGCCTGGATGCCTTCATTTTGAATCAGGACCAGGCGGCGAAGCGTTTGAAACGCGGAGGGAAGGCGGTCACCGTGCCTCTGGACTTCGAAACAGCCGAAGGAGAACTGCAGACGCTCCCCATTGCCGATCGCTTATCCACCGAGGAGTTCTTCTACAAGGAATGGATCCGGCACCTGTTCTCGACCGTAGTGGACCAACTTCGCACCGAATGCGAGCGGACGGGCAAGCAGAACCATTTCCGCATGCTCGAGCTATATGATCTGGACCAGACCGCTACCAGCTACGGGGGGCTTGCCAGACAGATGAATCTTCCCGTCAGTACGGTCACCAACCATCTCGCGTGGGCTCGCCGCCAGTTTCGCCGCATTGTGCTCGATCGGATCCGGGAAGTGTGCGGCACCGAGGAAGAGTTCCAACGCGAAGCGCGCCAGTTGCTGGGTGCAGGCTTCGAATGAAACCGCTTACGGACCAGGCACTTCACCGGTTGCGGGAAGCGGCATCATTGCCCGATCTCAGCGGTACGCGCTACCACCTGCTGCGGGAACTGGGCCGGGGCGGCATGGGCGTTGTTTATCTCGCAGAAGACAGCGAGCTGCGGCGCGAGGTTGCGGTGAAGGTGCTCCATCTGGATGCCCCGCGTATGCGGGCCGAAGCGCAGACGCTGGCGCAACTGGAGCACCCGAACATCGTCCCGATTTATGACTTCGGCACGCTGCCCGATAACCGGCTGTTTTACGTAATGAAGTTCGTCCAGGGCACGCGACTGGATTTTTATCTCCGCCAACCGCATGCGCTCGCCGATCGTCTTCGCCTCTTCGAGCGAATCTGTGAGGCGGTGGCGTTTGCGCACTCCCGCGGCGTGATCCATCGCGACCTGAAGCCGCAGAACATCATGGTCGGGGCGTTTGGCGAAGTGCTGATCATGGATTGGGGACTTGCGAAGTTTCTCTCCGAGCAGGAACCGGCCGATCGCATCATGGGTACGCCGGATTTCATGGTTCCGGAACAGACCGTGGCCGAAGGGCACGTGGATGAGCGCGCCGACATCTACGCGTTAGGCCGCATCCTCGCGCTGCTGGGAGGCCCGCAGGCGGTGCAAAGCATTTGGGAGAAAGCGCAAGCCATCGACCCGCACGACCGCTACGAAACCGTGCAGGCTCTTTCCAACGACATCCTGCGGTTCCTTGATGGACGGCCCGTATCCGCCCATCACGAAACCGTGTTTGAGATGGCTGGGCGCTTCTACACGCACAACCGCACCCTGCTGTTGCTCGTTCTCGCCTATCTGATGATGCGATTTCTGATATTCTTCTGGACTCGCCATTAAACGAAATCGCCTCCATGCGTAATCAGAGTGTAGAGGTGATGACATGACGCGAACAGAAGAAGGAGGCTCAGTGCTTTCCAAGTTGAACAAGCCCATGGTGGGTGTCGTGATGGGAGCGCTGCTTGGCTTCCTGGACGGCAGCACCGCCTGGTTCTATCCGGATGTCCGGCCAATGATGGTAACGATTCTTGTGGGCTCTACGTTAAAGGGTCTGGTGGCCGGCCTGGCCGCAGGCTTCTTCGCCCGTAAGTTCCGGTCCATGCCGCTCGGCATCCTGGCCGGACTACTGTTCGGATTCCTAGTCACATATCCAGTGGCGTCACAACCAACCCCTGAGGGGAAATATTATCTGCTGGAGATCCTGATCCCCGGTATGCTGGTGGGCGCCTTGGTTGGTTTCGCCACCCAACGCTATGGCAAAGCGCCGGAGCCTGCACGCTCTTAGCGGCGCCCCACGGTGAGCTGGAAATTTTGCGGGATTTCTCCGCCGGCCAATTCCGTGAACGTCCGTTCCATCACCGGGTCATAGGTGACAAAGCGTACGGCATCCAGCAGCGCGCCAGGTTCCGGAGACACGATCAACGTAAGGACGCCATGAGTCCCATCGGCCCAGATGCGCTTCACGATCGATGTCTCGAGCGGCCCCGTGAGAAACCGCCCCATCACAGCGTTGGATTGCAGCGTGCCTATCATTACCAGGTTCGCGGGCGGGATGCTGGCTTGCAGAAAAGCCCCGGCGGGAAACATCTCGAGTGACGAACCATTCTTCTCAAACAAGATTCCCAACTGCACCGCAGCGTATGCTTCCGGGATGAGCATGGCATCTCCGGGCAGCTCTCCATGGATGAGAAGATTTCGCATCCCGCCGCTCCAATAAGGAGCCCAGAATTTCTCGAGCGTGGATGGCTCTTCCTCGGCTTGCGCCAACTGCCGCGGGTCGGCTTCATAGAAGAACGCGCGAAACTCGCCGCGCGGAATCGCCATCCGCAGCTGCTCGCGCCGGCCTTCTTTCTGGAAGAACGTCTTCAGCCTCTCGCGAATCTCCTCCACAACCGTACTCACGACGGGGTTCTCCCGCACATCGTAGCCCGGCTCCAAGCCGAGCACGGCGACGCCGATATCGTGCTCCCGCAGATCTTCCAGATTGCCGGCCTGCGTCTGATAGCAGAGATAGCTGAGAAGCCCCGCATGCTCTTCGGACCCAGCGAAGTGCGGGCTCCGCACAATGCGCTCAAGCAACTGCTGGGCGGCGTTCGCCATCTACGACCCGCCCCGGAGCACCGCGTCGGCCACGCGTGCCGCCGCCGCCATCTCTTTCACATCATGCACGCGCACCAGGTGCGCCCCGCCGAGGATTGCCGCCGTCACCGCCGCCGCACCGGCGAAGGCGGTCTCGAGCTCTGTCGGCTGCTGCAGAAAGCTCTTGCGCGAGGAGCCTACCATCATCGGCATCTCGAGCTTGGCCAACTGTCCCAGACGGGCCAGGATCTGTGTGTTTTCCTCCTTGCGTTTGCCGAACCCAAGGCCCGGATCGATGACGATGCGTTGACGCTCCACGCCACTCCTCATCGCGCGGTGCACGCAGGCCGACAAATCGTTCACCACCGACCCCACAGGATCCTGCAGCGGCGGCAGCTTGGCCCAGGACTCCGGGGTGCCGCGCATATGATTCAGAATGAGTCCGGCATTGTGCAGCCCCACCACCTTCCCGAGTAACGCGTCAAAGGTAAGCGTACTCGGATCGTTGATGATCTCGGCCCCGAGGGAGATGGCTTTCTCAGCCACCCCCGATTTGTAGGTGTCCACCGCCAGCGGCACCGACAGCTTGCCGCGCAGCCGCTTGAGCACCGGAACAAGCCGATGGAGCTCTTCGGCTTCGGAAACGCGCTGCGAGCCCGGCTTGGTGGACTCGGCTCCAATCTCGAGGATGTCGGCGCCCTGTTCTTCGAGCTCGAGCGCATGCGCGTAGGCGAGGTCGGGGTCGAGGTACCGGCCGCCATCGGAGAAAGAGTCAGGCGTTACGTTCAGCACGCCTACTATCAGCGTGCGGTCGCCGAGCGTGATCTCCCGCTCCTTGAGTTTCCAGACGAATCGTTTTCTTGTCAATTAGAATTGCCTATTCATATCTTAGGCAGACGATGGGGTCGAGGTTGGCGGCGCGATTGGCCGGGTAGTATCCGAAGAACAATCCTACCCCGACGGAAATCGATACTCCAAGCGCCACCCATAGCACGGATATCGCGGCGGGAATGGACGGGATGAGCCACCGCACCAGCAGAGCGATCCCGATCCCGAAAACGATTCCAATGGTCCCGCCGGCCAGAGTCAGTGTGATCGCCTCCATCAGAAACTGTGCCCGGATGTCGCTGCGCCTTGCGCCGATCGCCTTGCGGAGGCCGATCTCGCTGGTCCGCTCGGTCACGGAAATGAGCATGATGTTCATCACGCCGACACCGCCCACCAGCAATCCCACAGAGCTGATCAGAAAGGTGAGGATGACCAGCGCCCCGGTCAACTGATTCCACATTGAGGAGAGAAAGTCGGGGGAGGTGAGCTCAAAGTCATTCTCCGCATGGGGCGGCACCTTGCGAATGCGGCGCAGCGCCTGCACTACCTGATCCTGCGCTACCCCAACGCTGATGTCCGGAGGCACCGTGAACGCCAGCACCAGCTCTCTCGCCTCCGGGTAACGCTTGTGAAAGTCGCCCATGGGGATCAGTGCGAAGTCGTCGGGTCCGGGACCTCCAAACATGCCCGCCTCCGGCAGCAGCACTCCGATCACCTCATAAAGTTTTCCGTTCAACCGGACTTGCTTGCCCAGGGGATCGACGGATCCGAAGAGGGCGCCGGCGATCGAGGCCCCCAGTACGATCACCGCCCGCGCATGCTCATCGTCGGCGCGAGTGATGTACCGGCCCTGCCCGATGGCGAACATGGGAAACGCGGAGATGAACTCCGGCTCGGTGCCGCGCAGGATCACCTTCTCCACCCGCTGGCCGCCGTAGTTGATCTCATTCGTTCCGGAGCCCGCCATTCCGGGAATCGCCATGCGCGTCCCAAATACCGTGACAAAGGACACGGACGGCGCCCACCCGGCGACGGCGCGGGCGTCCGAGTATTGGAAGTACTTACGCTGCCGGATGTGCTCCGGCAACGAGTCAAACGCGAAGGTGCCCGCGGGAAAGCGGGTAATGAAGTAAGTTCGCGAACCGAGGCTCTCCACCTTCTGTTGGACATAACGGTTGAGGCCCTGAATGATTGCCGCCACTGAGATCACGGAGGTTACGCCGATGACGATGCCCAGAATCGTTAATGAGGACCGCAGCTTGTTCATCCGCAATGTGTCGAAGGCGACCATCAGATTCTCGTGCAGCTCAGCTCTGGTCATGTCATTCGGCCCTCAGCGCGACCACCGGGTCAAGGCGCGAAGCGCGCACGGCCGGGTAAATCCCGAAGAACAGTCCGATGGCTGTGCTCATTCCCAGCCCGAAGAACGCAACCCAGGTCTCGACGCCGGTGGGAAAGGAGGTCGCGGTCCTCACCGCGTAGGCGAACACGAACCCAATCGCGATTCCAAAGGTTCCGCCCACCAGGCATTGGATGAGGCTCTCGGTCAGGAACTGCCGCCGGATATCCTGCTGGGTCGCACCGACCGCGCGGCGAACGCCAATCTCCTTGCGACGCTCGGTAACGCTGACCAGCATGACGTTCATGATGACGATGCCGCCGACAATGGCGCTGATCGCGCTCACTATCAGGAATACGGCGAAGAAGGCGGCACTGATGCTTTTCCATAACGCGATGTAGCTCTCTTTGGTGGCGATGAAAAAATCGTCATCGCCCTTGGGAGGGACGTGCCGCACGGTGCGCAGAGCTTGGCGGACCTCGTCCTGTGCCTGTTCGAACACCGCGCCTCCGGCCGACCTGACATGGATCGTGAGCCCGGAGCGGCGTCCGTATATTCGTAGGAACGTTTGCATGGGCACGATCACGTAGCGATCCTGATCCTGGCCCAATAGCGTCCCGATTTTCTCGAGCAGCCCGATGACCCGGCAGTCCATATTGGCCAGATGTACGGTGCTGTTCAACGGATCGGTGGCGGGAAAAAGCTGTTCGCGAACGGTGGCTCCCAGCAGGCAGATCGGAGCGGAGCGCTGATCCTCCGCGGCTGTGAAGTAGCGGCCGCGCTCCACGGTCCGGGTGTCGATGGCGGCCATGGAGGCTGTGTGTCCAAGGATGCTGACATCCCGCACCTCCCCGTCTCTGTGGCGAACACGCGCCGTGGCGGCCGCCGAGGCTCCCACCATATCGCAATGGGCGCACATACGGGCTACGGCCCCCACATGCTCCAGCTCGAGCTTGCGAAACTTGTGGGCTTTGAGAATCAGGTCGAAGCTCGCCAGCTTGAACGGCTGCGTTCCCACCTGAAAAACGTTCGTACCAAGATTGGCCACCTTGGTTTCGACATAACGGTTGGCTCCCCGCACCAACGTCATCACCGTGATGAGCGCCGACACACCCATGGTGAGCCCAAGAATCGTAAGCGCCGCGCGAAGGCGATGCATACGAATGGACTGTAGCGATTGCGAAAGAATGTCCCGAGCAGCAATCAACGTATTCCAGGATAGCTACTCGTACCGCTAGGATCAGCGTGGCATGTGTTGCGCCAGCAGTGTTCTCCGTATCAGCGCGGCGATACTTACGGCGGAATTTTCCAGTCGAAGGCCCGCGGGAGGATTTTCGATGGAGACGAAGGCGAAGACGGACCCGGCTTCCGCTCCCGCGGCGGCGCGCACATTCTTCGTACGGAAGACGCGGCTCCCGGAGGTGCCGGGCGGGGCAAAGGGGACTCCGGTGAAGATTACGGTGGTATCGCCTTTGCGGGCGCCGGGGAAAGCATTGCGAACCGTACCCGTGGCGTCCACAGCCGTTCCTCCGGCACTCGCCGTCAGCGACGTGCAGACGCCCGGGCCGCAAGGGCTGATCTCGGAGGCCTGCGGATCGCCGATGACCAGCATCGCATCCGTACCCGCCATGCTGACGCTCAGCGCGATGGAGATATTGACCAACGGCAGGGGGGATCCCGCCGGGAGAGCCTGTCCTCCGGTACAGGAAATCAACACGTCTCCGGCCTGCCCTCCGGAACGCACGGCAGATGCGGTGCACACCAGCGGAGGAGCCATCTGGGCACTCGCCAACCCGGCAAACAGCGTGACCAGAAGCAGCGTTTTCATACTACACCTCATTTTTTCACGGTTGCTTTCGTGGCTCCGGTTGAAATTCCGCCATCCACCAGCAAAGTCTGGCCGGTGATGTAGCGGCTTTCTTCGGAGGCAAGAAACACCACCGCTCCATCGAGATCATTGGGCGCGCCGGGGCGCTTTACGGGGATGCGGTCGCAGATATACTCCAGCCATTCTTTATTTTCGTATAGAACCTTGTTCTGTTCGGTGCGGAACCACCCGGGCGCCAGGCAGTTTACCGTGATTCCGTGCTGTCCCCAATCGTCGGCGAGGCTCATGGTCATCTGCTTCACTCCGCCGCGGCTGGCGCTATACGGAGTGAGGCCCGCATAACCAAAGACGCTGGTAACCGAGCCAATGTTGATGATGCGGCCATAATTTTTTGGAATCATCAGGCGGGCGATGGCTTGGGCGACGAAGAAGGTGCCGCGGAGATTGGTATCGAGCACGAGGTTCCAATCGTCCCAGGTAATGTCCAGCGCGGGCTTGCGGACGTTACAGCCGGCATTGTTGACGAGGATATCGATTTTGCCGCAGGCGTTGCCGGCCTGATCCGCCATCTGTTGGATGCTGTCGAAATTGCGGACATCCAGGGCCAGGGGGTGAGCCTTGCGGCCGAGTGCTTCTATTTCTTTCTGGAAAGGAGCCAGCGACTCGAGGGTGCGGCTGGTGATAATCAGGTCGGCTCCGGCGCGGGCCAGGGCGCGGCCGAAGTACTGTCCCAGTCCGCGGCTGGCGCCGGTAACGAGGGCCACGCGGCCGGTCAAGTCAAAGAACGGACTACTCATTGTGTGTCTCCGGAAAATTAGCCGCGGATGAATGCGGATAAAAACAGATTCGATTATTCAGGTTGAAGGATTACCTTCATCAGATTGGGTTCGTGGTGATAGAGTTTGTTGAACCACTCCGCCCCGTCGGATAGCGGAACCCTGGCGCTGATGAAGGGGTCTACTTTAATCAGGCCGCGGCTGAGCAGATCGATGCAGGCGGGATATTCGCCGCAGGAGCCGCAGGTGCCTTGCAAGCGAATCTCGCGCGTTACGACCTGCTGCAGGTTAAGCTCGATCTTCGGCGTGATGTTGCCAATCAGCGTCACCGTGCCGCCTTTTCGAACGACGGCGATGGCGGTCTGGATTGGCTCGGTGGCTCCGACTGCTTCAAGCACCACATCGGCTCCGCGCCCGCCGGTGCGCGCCTGGATCTCGCGCACCACGTCGCAGTTCTTCGGATTGAAAGTCTCATCGGCTCCCAGCTCGCGGGCCAGTGCCAGTTTCACATCATCGAGATCCACGGCAAAGACGCGCGTCGCTCCGGCTACTTTTGCAGCTTGAATCGTCAGCAGCCCGATCATGCCGCTGCCCACCACTACCGCCGTATCTCCCATTTCGATCGGTGTCAACTCCACCGCGTGCACGGCGACCGAGACGGGTTCGATCATCGCGGCATGTTCGAACTTCAGATTATCGGGCATGCGGTATAGGATATTTTGAGGGACCGAGACGTATTCGGCGAATGCTCCGTGGCGGCGGTAATCCCCGCAGGACACTCCGAGCACCTGCCGGTTTTCGCAGAGATTCACTTGTCCCTTGCGGCAGAAATGGCACTTGCCGCAGGACACCATGGAATCGAACGTGACGCGATCGCCTTCTTTCCAGTCCTTCACATTTTTGCCAACCTGGGCGATGCTTCCGGCTGCTTCGTGTCCCATAATCAGCGGTGGAATGCGGCGGCCGCTGCTGCCATCGAGTCCGTGGATGTCGCTGCCGCAAATGCCGCAGGCGCGTACCTTCACCAGGACGTCCTCGTCACCGATGCGCGGCTCCGGCATGTCGGTATATTCGAGTTCCATGTATTGTTTGAGTAAGAGTGCTTTCATTTCGTGGTTACTTTCTTAAGCGGGCGCAGATAATTTCTTCATCGTTGCGGGCGAAGATATGACCGTTGGCGTAGGCGGGATGGGACCAGTTGACGAAGCCCAACTCGCGGCGGTTGCCGGAGTTGGACGTAGGTTTCATCAGGTGGGTGCGGCTGATTTCCTGATACCCATCGGGCGAGAGGCGGGCGAGAATCAAATCCCCGCGATCATTGTTGATGATATAGCGATCTTTCATGCGGACGAGGAAGGCAGTGGACCACCGCGCCTGTTCTTTGGTGAGCGCCATCGTCTCCCACACACGCTCTCCTGTCTTCGCATTCAGACAGCGGAACTGGCCGTAGCTGCAGACGCCATAGATGTAATCGCCGTCGATCACGGGCGTGTTGATCAAGGCATGCAGACCATCGGTCTTGATCTCGCTGTCACTCGATCCCTTCCAGGCCATCCTGGCGGCGGGCTTCGCTTCGTCGAGATCGAACATCATGGGACCGTTGTAGAAGGATGAAACGAAGAGCCGGTTTTTGCCGAGGACGGGCGTGCCGACGTTGAGGCCCATATTCATGCGCCAGGGATGCTGCCAGAAAACGGCGCCGGTTTCAGGATCGAGGCTGGCGATGCCGGTGGAGTGCCATTGGACAAGCTGCTGGCGGCCGCCCGCCATGATGAGGATTGGCGGACTGTATCCGGTTTCGGAATCGGAATCGAGCGCGCGCCATGCCTCCTTGCCAGTCATTTTGTCGAACGCGATTACCTTGCCTCCATTTTCGCCGCCCACGAGACAGATGACCCTGGTGCCCGCGATTAACGGGGCGGCGGTCATGCCCCACACGGGTACGCGAGTTTTGAAGTCGCGCACGTAATCGCGGCTCCAGAGAACCTCTCCGGTGCTGACGTTCAGACAATGCAAGGCGCCCATTGCTCCGAGCACATAGACACGATCGCCATCCACCGTCGGAGTGGCCCGCGGACCGCTTGCATAGGTGCCGGCCAAGCCGATGTAGCTGCTCTCCCATTCGCGCGTCCAGAGCACTTTGCCGGTCTTTGCATCGAACGCCGAGACGCGTTCCATCCCTTTCGTGCCCTGGACAGGCTGACGGTCCATGACGAACACGCGGCCGTTCGCTACCGCGGGCCCGGCGAATCCGCTGCGCACAGGCATACGCCATTCCACTTTGAGTCCTGCTTCGGGAAAACGTTCAAGGAGGCCCTCCTCGTTGAAGACACCGAGCCTGCCTTTGCCGCGCCATTCCGGCCAGTCATCGGCAAACAATGCGGGCACGGCGAGCAGGAGGAGCCAACGCATCACTTCGCCTCCATGGCTTTCCGGATGTCTTTGGAAAGCGTGCTGGGAGCCCAGTACTTTTCGATGTGCTGCACGACAAGTTCGGTGCCCGCGTCATGGCTTACGAAGGGCTTGTCGTTCGGATCGTACATGGCGTCGGTCAGATCGCGAACGAGGATGCACTTCATGCCCCATTTTGTCATCTGGCGGATGGCGAAGGAGCGGTTGAGGATGCACATGTTGGTGTGCACGCCCATGATGAGCAGGTTGGTGATGGCGCGCAGCTTGAGGGCGTTGAAGATCTCCTGGCCATTGTCGGAGATCAGATCCTGGGGGCCGATGGTGAGTCCGGGATGTTCGCGTTTCCAGGCCTTGTAGAACTTGTCATCGGTATCGCAGCCCCCATCGGCGGAATCCACCGGCAGGGGAGGATCGCTCAGCGCGAGCGCGGGCGGAGGAGTGATGGCGGGCATGGAGAGAATGGCTTTGCGCTGGGCGGAGTCCTTGTAGAAGTCCATGGTTTCCGAAGGGGCATGGATGACGAGCACTCCGCTGGCGCGCATTTTGGTTAGAAAGGGCTCCATCCGTTCCACGAGTTGGGCGACGCGGGTGGTGGCGCCCCGGCACCAGTGCTTGTCCCACATGTCACAGATGACGATGGCTGTCTTGTTGAGCGGCAAGGGGTAGTGGAATTCCGTTGGCTGCCATTCGCCGCCGCCTTTGAAGACTTCCACACGGCTGCGCACCTTCAGGTTGATCGTGCCGGATGGCGTTGCCGCGCGAGCTCCGGCGGCAAGGATGAGGGAGAAGAGCGTTCGTCTGCGCATGGAGCCTCCATAGGGTCAAGCTTCAGTTTAGGACAATGCGTGGATGGGGATGGAAGGCGGTGTTTAATGAGCCGGTGGCGGTCCGGCGTCCGGATCCGGTTTGGTGAGTTTCGAGAGCCAGGCAAAGATTTCGGGTAAATGGAAGTTAAATACGGGTAATTCGAAGGTGGTGATTGGTTCGTTCGTACGTAGCGCGGTGTTTCGGGGCTGTTTGGGCCTTTTTCGAGCAGGGCGAAAGGTGGTGAGTATAGAGATCAGGATGGCGAGAAGGCGGGTCAGCCAGTTGGAGGCGACGGGGAGGTCAGACTTACCGGGCCCGGCCGGGATCTGCGGCGGCCGCGCGGGAGCGGTGAATTCCAGCATCGGGGCATTGCGGTCGCGGCGCAATTTGCGAAGTTGGTTCATGGAGTTGTTGTACAGACGCTGATAGCGGACTTCATAGCGGCTGAGTGTATCGAGCGTGGTGGGGGTGTTGGTGCGGATGGTGACGAGGCTGTCAACCAGGCGCATGGCGGGGTGATGGTAGGACCATGCGGCTTCGAACTTTTCCTTTTGATCGAACATTTCGGAGTCGAAGAGCGCGGTTTCCATGGCCCAGATGCGGCGGAGACGCCAGTAGGAGTTCACCATCTGGGTAACGAGGTGCTGTTCGGAGGTGGTGGCGGGCTGCCATTCGGTCTGGTAGTTGGTGAGCAGGGTGGTGTAGAGCTCCTCGGATTCATTGGAGAGGACGACGCACTTGGAGGCGAGGCCATGGGTGATGCTGTTCTGGGAGGAACGCTGTTTGCCCTCAGGGGTGACGGGGCCTTTGGATTTCTTGCCATTCTCACGGGCTATGTCTTGCTTTTCGGTTAAGTCGATCATATTTAGATCCTTCCTGATCTACGATTTGATGATACAGGGGAGGCTCCAAATTCCGGACTGGGTGTAGGAGCTGTTCGGCTAAGATGTGCTGATCATTGAATAACTTACGGGGAATTTACGATTGCAGGTTTGCGGTGTGACTGATAAACCGGCTGATGGCGGGAGTGTCGGCCTGTCGTTGGCCAGCGTCGAGGCAAAATGGTACCTTGAACTGGCTTGAAGATCTGCCTTCGAGGGTCCAGGCCAAATGCAACGAAAGGATCGATCGTTTAGGAGAACTGGACACGAACTTTGACGGCCGGAGGCCGACCTCTTGCGAGATTGCATTTATGAACTCCGGGCAAGCTATCAAGAGTTTCATTACAGAATGCTGTATTTTTTCGCCGGAAAAGCCGTTGTCTTCGGCGGTGCGTCCGGCGAACAGCGGTGGACAACCCCCGCAAACCCGCGTCCCTGCAAGACAGGACGATTCTGTTCAGAATTGTCGAGAACTAATGTATGCAGGATCACGAGCAGTACGATCATTGGGACTGTAAGCTACGGATTTCAACCATTCCTCCGGGGTTGGTCTTCATCATTTGCGAGGGTTGCGGGGGGCGCGCGGGTTGGTTGCCACCGCTTTTCCGGCGGCAAGGTCATGATTGTGGCTCCCCTTAGGCAGGGAATAGCTGGCGCATCCCATCTGTGAGAGTCATCCATCGTTCCTTGACGATGTCTCTGCCAGATTGGGCTTTCTCGATTGATCGTCGTGCCCTCTGCCGAAAGTTGCCGGCCTGAAACTTGGATTTCGTGGCTGTCTCCAGCATCCTTGTGAAGGACACTGATACTGTGTAGGGAAGCAGGCGCTCCAAGTCGGCGAACGTCGCCAGTTGGAGGGGTGCGAGCGCAATTCGCCGATTCAATTTGCGAATCACGCCTCTCTCCAGCTTAAGATCCAAGTGATTCCCGACCAGCGGACTCGTCAGCGAAGAATCGACGGCGACGATCATCGGATGAATTGTGTGGACATCACTGCGGGAGAGTCCAATTTCATTCAGTTCTTCTCCCTTCAGAAACCGAATGATGTTTTGCTGAAGTTGCAGAACGCCTTTCCGCTCGCCCTTCTCTGACCGGACATACTTCTGACCGATCGCTTCCACCAGCTTCGCCTCATCAAAGCTGTGCTTCGCCGGAGCCGGCAATGCTCCACTCTTGTATTCGAGAACGATGAGTACGCCGTCCTCAATCAGGACCGCGTCAAATGCTTCCGCACCGTCGCCGAAATGTACGTTAGGGGTGTACCGACCAGATCCCTGATAGTCTTCCTTCCAAAACCAATGGGCATAGGCTTCGAGCAGAACTCCGCGAAACTCGAATGCTCGATCTGCCTCCTTCCTGTCGAGGAAGTCTCGCATAGTCCAGAACACGCCTGGTCCTGTTTTGTCGAGGAGGAATGCGGTGTCCAGAACGAGAAAGCGGCCGTCGTTGAGACGGAGGAGGGGCCGCCGTTGGATCGGTGTCATGTCCGTCGGAGCCGTGGCACTCAGAAATGCCCTCTTGATATCTTCCTCGCTAGTGGAAA
>DATLCW010000210.1:0-22968 GCA_035526195.1 Bryobacteraceae bacterium | reverse complement strand
CCGTGTTCTGATGGGATTTCCCAGCATGGGTGCGTGGGTCACTTATGGGCTTGGGTCAGAGAGCGAAAATTTGCCCGCCTATGTGGTAATGCCTCAGCCGGAGGGAACTCCTGAAGGCGGTACCCCGTGTTGGGGAGCCGGTTTCTTACCGGCCGTCTATCAGGGCACGTTGCTGCGCAGCGGGCCAAGCCCGATTCTGCATCTGAAGCCGCCGGCTGGAGTCACGCCGGAGCGCCAGAAACGAACGCTGGAGCTGGTGCAGCGCATGAACGATCTCGACACCGAAGAGACGGACACGGAGATGGCGGCGCGCATCAGTTCCTATGAGCTGGCTTTCAAAATGCAGAGCCACGCTCCGGAAGCCGTGGATCTGACGAAGGAATCGGATGTCACGCGGAAGCTTTACGGGCTCGATGATAAGCGCACTTCCGATTTCGGCACCAGGCTGCTGCTGGCCAGGCGCATGGTGGAGCGGGGCGTGCGCTTCGTGCAGATTTATTCCGGCGGCGGCCCGGTGAGTATCCAGTGGGACGCGCACAGCGACCTGGTGCAGAATCACGAGAAGATGTGCGGGATGACCGATAAACCGATTGCGGGTTTGATCAAGGATCTGAAGGCGCGCGGGCTGCTCGATTCCACCCTGATTGTGTGGGGGAGTGAGTTCGGACGTTTGCCGATGTCGCAATCGGGAAACGGAAGGGATCACAATCCGCACGGCTTTACGATGTGGTTTGCCGGAGGAGGGGTGAAGGGCGGGCAAGTGATCGGGGACACCGATGAGTTCGGGTTGCGGGCGATCAATGGGCATCACATGCGGGATTTCCATGCGACTATCCTGCAGGCGCTGGGCCTCGATCAGCATAAGCTTTGGTATCTTCACAACGGCCGGCATGAGAAGCTGACGGACTTTGGCGGCAGCTCTATTAAGCAGGTCTTCGGGTAAGGCCGCGAGGCTAATGCGGAACTGCGTGTTGGGCCTCGGCGCCGGTGAAAAAGGAGTAGTAGCGAGCACGGGACGCTTCCAGAATCCCGTCCACTCGATCGAAATTGGTATACGACACGCCCCCAGAAAATCGTCGGCTGATCCGGCGGCCGGGCCATCGCGATTGAGTTGGATCCTTGTTCTGCGTCCGGGGCGCAGGGTCGCGAGTGTGGCACTCCCATTTTCCACTGCACAGCGGCCACCGACTGGCGATAAGCAATGGCCATTACGGATCCGGTGTAGAGCCGGCTGTGGTGAGCCTCCAGGATGTGACGATGCTCTACACGGGCAGCCCGGGCGCAAGTGGACGCTACGACAGAGTCGAATTCAGGCGGTCGCGGGCGCGCTCCGTCGCAGCTCTGCGGGCGGCGAGCAGACTTTTGGCGCGGCGTTGCAGGCCCACGATGAGGTTCAGTTCGCACTGATCCGGCGAGCCTGGGCCAAAAGGGGGCGCAGGATCGTACTCGAGTTGCAGCCCGATGCTGCGGGCCTCGGTCTCGTCCCGCAGCAACTCCGCCAGTTGGAGCGCGAAGTCAATGCCTGCCGTTACGCCGCCGCCGGTGATCCGATTGCGATCCAGGACTACGCGTTCCGGCGAGGGGACGGCTCCGAGCAACGCAAGCTGATCGCGGGACATCCAGTGGCATGCGGCGCGGTAACCCTGCAAAAGCCCGGCCGCCCCCAGCAACAGCGAGCCCGTACAAACGGAGGTTATCCATTGCACTTCAGCCGCGCGTTGCTTGAGCCACTCGAGGACTTCCTTGTCGTCCATGAGCTCGATTTGTCCCGGGCCGCCGGGGACGCACAAGACATCGAGCTTGGGGCAATCGGCGAGCGTGGTAGTAGGAAGGATGGACATACCCGAATCGCTTCGCACGGGGTCGATGGTCTTCCAGATCAGATGCACTTCGGTCTCCGAAAGGCGATGAAACACCTCAAAAGGGCCGGTGAGATCCAACTGCGTCAGCCGGGGATACAGCAGCATTCCAATTTGTGTTTTCATGAGTAGATCCCCGGCGCCTCGTGACCGATTCTTTGCACATACTCCACGTAGGATCCAGGATAGACCAGCGGATTCCGGTCGGTGCCGCTTTCGCCTCCCAGTTCGAGGACACGCGAGCCGAGGCCGCGCAGAAACATGCGGTCGTGCGAAACAAAAATCATGGTGCCTTCAAAGCTCTTGAGCGCTTCCACCAGCATCTCCTTCGTTGCCAGATCCAGGTGATTGGTAGGCTCGTCGAGCACCAGAAAATTCGGCGGATTGAAGAGCATCCGGGCCATCGCGAGCCGGGATTTCTCCCCGCCGGAAAGCGCGCGGATGCGTTTGTCCACATCATCGCCCGAAAACTGGAATGCACCCGCCAGGGTGCGAAGAGAGCCGATGCCATCCTGCGGAAAATCTTTCTGAAGCTGCTCGCTGATGGTGAGGTCGGGATCGAGCACGTCCAGGGACTGTTGGGCGAAGTATCCCATGCTGAGACTGGCTCCCAGCCTCACACTGCCGGCATCCGGCGCGCTGGCGCCGGCGATCATTTTCAAAAGTGTAGTCTTCCCCGCCCCGTTTCTCCCCATCACCGCCCAGCGTTCTCCACGGCGGATGGTAAGGCTGAATCCCTCGTAAATTACCCGCGATCCATAGCTCTTGTGCAGATTCTCCAGCATTGCCACCTGGTCGCCGGAGCGCGGTGGAATGCGGAATTCGAACTTCACTACCTGTCGTTTTTTGGGCAGCTCAATTTTGTCGATCTTATCAAGCGCTTTGATGCGGCTCTGCACCTGGGCGGCCTTGGCGGCATGCGTCTTGAAGCGCTCGATAAAGCGCTGCTCCTTGGCGAGCATCGCCTGCTGGCGGGTGAAGGCCGCCTGCTGGTTGGTCTCGCGGATGGCCCGTTCGCGCTCATAGAAATCGTAATCGCCGGAATAGGTGATGATCTCGCCGGCGTCGATCTCGGCTATTTTCGAGACAGTGCGGTTCATGAACTCCCGGTCATGCGAGGTCATCAGCAGCGCCCCGGGGTAGGACTTGAGGAACTGCTCGAGCCAGATGATCGATTCGATATCGAGGTGGTTGGTGGGCTCGTCCATCAGCAGCACGTTGGGCCTGCCGAGCAGCACGCGCGCCAGTGCGACGCGCATCTTCCAGCCGCCGGATAGCGCGCCTACATCGCCGTCAATCTGATCATCTTTGAAGCCGAGGCCATGAAGAACCTCCCGCGCTTGCGCCTCGAGCGCGTAGCCTTCGAGATGCTCGTATTCCTCCTGTACTTCTCCAAAGCGCGCGAGGATGCGATCCATTTCCGCTGCCCGCGCGGGGTCTTCCATGGCTCGCTGCAGATCTTCCAGTTCATGGTGCAGATCGCCTACGCGGCCGCTGCCCGCGATGGCTTCATCCAATACGGACCGCCCCTTCATTTCCTCGACGCCCTGGCGGAAATAGCCGACGGTTAGCTTTTTGGGAACCGAGACGTCGCCCTCGTCGGGGGCATCCTCGCCCACCACCATGCGAAAGAGCGTGGTCTTGCCGGAACCGTTGGGGCCCACCAGGCCCACCTTCTCGCCGGGGTTTAACTGAAAAGAGGCATCTACGAAAATCAACTGTTTGCCGTACTGCTTATTTATATTCGAAAAAGAAATCATCGGAAACACCAAGCTAGCAGAACCCGCAGGATTGCCGTGGAACGCGCTAAGGTAACGGGCATGGCGCGCGTGCGGCTGATTGGCTGGAGTGCTAAGGGCGCCGAAGAGCGGGCAGAGGCGCTCCGAAAGGCGGGTCATGAGGTGAATGCCAGGGTTTGCGCGAGCGGGCAGGGTACGCGCGAATTGCGGGAGCTGTCGGAATCGCCGCCGGATGTGGTGATTATCGATCTGGACCGGCTGCCGTCTCATGGCCGCGCCTGGGCGGCGGCGATCCGCAGCAGGAAGGGTTCGCGGGAGGTGCCGATTGTGCTGGCTGGCGGCGATCCACAAAAGCTCCCGGCAATCCGGCAGCAGCTTCCGGATATGGTGTTCACGGAATGGCGCGCGATCGGGAAGGCACTCACGCACGCCGTCGCCCACCCGCCGCGGAAGCCAGTGGCTGGCAAGCTCAGCATTGCGCGGCCCGAGGCGCCGCTTTATAAGAAACTGAACATCCGCGCGGGGATGAGTGTGCTCGCCATCGATCCTCCCCGGGAATTTTACAGAGCTTTAGAACTGCTGCCGGAAGACTCACAGATCGTGGAAGAGGGCCGGGCAGACATCACGATCCGCTTTGTGCGGACGTGCGATGAGCTCATGGCTGACATTCGGCGGCTGGCAGGGTGGACGCCGTTGTGGATTGCCTGGCCCAAGCAAACGTCGCGATTGCAATCCGATCTCAACCCCGCTACGATTCGCGAGATCGCCTTGACCGCGGGATTGATCGACTACAAGATCTGTGCCATTGACACTACCTGGAGCGCGATGGTATTCGGCAGAAGAAGAAAGCAATGAAGATTCCCTCCGCTACAACTGATACGGGAATGGGAATCATGACCCCGGTAAGAATGGACAAGTGTCTCTGGGCAGCCCGATTCTTCAAGACACGCGCGCTCGCCGCACGTGCATGTGAACTTGGCAGGATTGCATCGAACGGACAACAAGCCAAGGCTTCGCGCGAAGTGCGGATTGGTGACCTGCTGCAGGTGAAGAACAACGGCGGCGATTTTCGAGTGGAGGTCCTGCTTCTCAGTGAGAGGCGCGGACCGGCCGCGGTTGCGCAGACGTTATACCGTGAGACAGAGGGGAGCAGGGAGCTGCGGCTAAAGTTGGCAGCAGAGCGAAAAGCGATGCTGCACTTCGAAGGTTTACCTGAAGGTAAACCTTCGAAGTGCGATCGCCGTAAAATCGGCCGGCTTCGGGGTGAAGTATGACTTTGCGGATGCAAACTTGGAGCGGCACAAGGACGCCTCTGAGATTGTTCAAACGGGGCCGTGCCGCCGCGGGGACGATTGGCGACGGCACGAAGGACGGATTGGATTCGTGTTACATTACCGTGCAGAAGAGCTTTAACGATGAAGCAGCTCTATCTTTTTCACTTCGCGTTCGTTTGCCTTTTGGCCACGGATGCGGCAGTTTCGGAAGCAGGGACGGTCTGCGTCGCAAGCCCCGATGCGGGCGCAATCGAGATGCAGGCCGAGCCCGGCCGGCCGGGCAAACAAGCCGCCGTTGCCCGAGGTGCGAAGATGGTACGCATCGATACGGTTACTTTGGGCACCGTCGACTGGATTCAGCTAGAAGCGGATGGCAAGAGAGGATGGGTTCTTGCGGACCGTTTAGTTTGCCGCGCGACGGACGTGGAAGCAAAAGCACGGATCGCCGCGGACGCTGCGCGCGTCCTGGCGGCATTACGTTCGCGGAATCTGCGGGAGCTTGCGCGGTATGTACACCCGGTAAAAGGGGTACGGTTCTCACCTTACGCATTTGTGGATAAGAAAGCGAATATACGTTACACCGCTGTAAGCATTCAGCGGGCGCTGCTCGAAAAGAACCCCCGCGTGTGGGGATCGTATGACGGCTCGGGCGATCCAATTCGTCTGACGTTTTCGGACTACTTCAAACGGTTCGTATACGATCGGGATTTCGCGGGCTCCACCAAGACCTCCTGCAACGGCGCCCCCGCCATCAAGGGAACGACTCATGATAATTCACGGGAAGAATATCCGAGCGCGATCGTATTCGAAAGCCATGTGGCGGGGACCGCGACGGACAGAGAAGGCACGGATTGGAGGGCATTGCGGCTGGTGTTCGAACAACATCGCAGCCGGTGGTACCTGGTACATGTAATCCACGATCAGTGGACGATTTGAACGCTCAAGGAGGGCAGGGATGAGCCGGATCAGGGTGAAGAACAAGCTGAAGCCAAGCGAGAACGTGGCCAGCGCAGGCGTGGCGATTGTACAAACTGGACCACCTCCGGTGACGTTATCGGGGACGACGAATTCCCTGGGAGTACTTAACCTGGCCGTCAATACACTGGCGAATGGGACGCATGCCTTCGCTGTGGTCCCGGCGTCGACCACCACTGATCTGGTGGGGCCCGCGGTGGCGTCAAGCCCAACCCCGGGAGACCGTGTATTCCGCTCGCTGGGGGGAACGGTGACCGTTGCAGCCGGAGCGATTACAGCGGTCACGATCCCGCCGGCGGAACGGGTCAACGGAGATGCGACGTTAGTCGCGGGCGGGAATATCGACGTGGTGCTGCAGCCGGTGTGGATGAAATCGCCGAACAATTCGGGGCGCGGTACCAGCACCATCACGATGATCATTGTTCATCATACGGGAGGACCGGTGGTGGGCCCGGCAATCAATACTTTCCTGAGCACCGGCGAAGGCACCAGTGCGCATTACGTGATCGACACGGACGGGGCGATTGTGAAGATGGTGCAGGAGGGACGGCGCGCACACCATGCTGGCGAGGCGCGGTGGGCGGGGCAATCGGACATAAATTCAGTCTCGATTGGGATCGAGATCGTGAATTCGACAGGCACCTATCCCGCGGCTCAGTACACGGCACTGCTCGACCTGATTGGGCGGCTGCGAGGAGCCCATCCAACGATTGTGGATTGGAACATCATCGGCCACAGCGATATCGCCACCACGAACGGAAAACTGGGCCGGAAGAGCTCGGACCCGGGACTTCAGTTTGAATGGTCCCGCCTTGAAGGGCGTGGATGGGGCATGCGGTCGATCATGGGTCCGTTTCCGACAGCGATCTACGCGGGTTTCTTTGCGGCATTTCCGGCGGAAACTCTGCGCAAAAACGATAATGATGCGAAGCGGGTGCTGGGGGGAGCGAAACGGACGACGATTGTAGGGAATCCGGTACGCGAGTTGCAGGATGACTTGACGGAGATCGGATACCATCTGGGCACGCCGGATGGCGATTTTGGCGATAAGACACGGGCCGCTGTTCAGATGTTTCAGGAGCATTTCTTCGCGGGCGGCAGGGGGCACAAGTCCCCCGACGGCAAGGTCGATAATATAACGGCGCAGATGATTAAGGGAGTGGTGGGGGCAAAACCCTAAGGGAACTCCCATGGAATGTGCATCAAGCGAGCTTTCAGACGACCGGCCTGGCAACGGTTCGGCGCCATCTCGTACCACTCTGTAAACACAGCTTCGGTACAATTGGAGGTGGAGCAGCGTGAATCTATGGCGCGCGGCTGGGAAAGCAAAGACGTTGAAGCGCAGATCGATTCCCTGGAGCATCGAGCCCAGGAGCGGAAGAGGCCTGTATTGACACCGGAACAAGTTCAAGTTCGAGCAAGGCGCGAAAGCCTGATGATGGACCGTACGCGCGTGGAACGCGATTTGGCGGCGGCCCGCCATCCCCGTCATCAAAAGATGCTGCGGGATGCGCTGGGGCATCTGGAGGAGAAACTGGCGGAACTCCCGCACGATCCTGTAAGCTGAACCGCATATGAGACGTGTGATCATGGACCGCTGCGGAGCGCCCGCGGAGGTGATACGCCTGGAGGACGCCCCCGAGCCCGGAACACCAGGACCGCATGAAGCCTTAGTGGAACTGGTGGCGAGTCCCATTCATCCCGCCGATCTGCTGACCATCATGGGAATGTATGCGGCCGAGGCCGGTCCGTTGCCCAAAGTGCCCGGGAAAGAAGGCCTCGGTAGAGTTCTGGCGGCCGGTAACCTGGTAAAGCATCTGAAGCCTGGGGACCTCACGCCGGTGTTGCTGGGAAATGACGGTGTCTGGCAGGAACGGCAACTCCTGCCGGCGGAGGGACTGGTGGCGCTGCCGCCGGGCGGCGATATGCTGCAGTATTCGATGGCTTTTGCGAATCCGGCAACCGCGTTCCTGATGCTGCGCGACATAGTTACGATCGGCATGGGCGATTGGGTGATTCAAAATGCCGCGAATTCCTCGGTGGGGCAGTATCTGATCCAACTCGCGAAACGCGCCGGGATTCGCACGGTGAATGTCGTCAGGCGGGAAGGCCTGACGGACTCGCTGCATAATCTTGGCGCGGATGTAGTGCTGGTCGATGGCGCCGATTTGCCGCAAAGAGTGGCCCGAGCCACGGGCGGCGCCCACATCATGCTGGCTGCCGACGCGGTTTCGGGCGAGGCCTCGGCGCGGTTGGCGGCCTGCCTGGCGCCTGGCGGCACACTCCTGAATTACGGCATGTTGAGTGGAAAGAACGTGCAGGTATCCCCGGCCCACCTGATTGGCGGCGGCATCGTGGTGCGGGGATTCTGGCTGATGCCGGCAATGGCGAAACTCGGCGAAGCGGGCCGTGCCAAGCTCTTCGGCAGTCTGATTCCGCTAGTGGCCAGCGGCACGTTGAGAGCGGAAGTGGAAGCCACCTATCCACTGGTCAAAGTGCAGGAAGCTCTGGCGCACGCCGCCCGCGGAGAGCGCGGCGGAAAGATTCTGCTCACGCTGAAGTAGCGGGCATGAAAATCACGGCCATCGAAACCGTCCACCTGGCGCGCGGCATCACCGTGCATGCTGGTCCGGTGCAATGGTTGTGGGTGCGCATTCATACCGATGAGGGGCTGATTGGGTTAGGCGAAACCTACCCCGATCCTTTTTCCGAGAAAGCCGTGTTGTTGAACAGACTGGCTCCCGTGCTGCTGGGACGGGATGCGACCCGCATCGACCGCTTGTGGGCGGACATGTTCGAGGCAATCTCTTATAGCGGGTGGGCGGGAGCGGAGATGAGGGCGATCAGCGCAGTCGACATCGCGCTCTGGGACTTGGCCGGCAAGGCTGCCAACAAGCCCATTTATAAACTGCTGGGCGGCGCCTCGCGCGACAGCATCCGTACGTATAACACGTGCTACGACACCATCAGCTTCCTGACGCACCCAGTGGAATTGGCGCAATCCCTGTACCAGCAGGGCATCCGCGCCATGAAGATCTGGCCTTTCGATCCAGTTGCGAAGATCACCCGCGGCCAGTTCATCACGGCGGAACACATGCGGGAGGGCAGCGAGCCGCTGCGGCTCATCAAAGAAGAATTTGGAAGTTCCATGGAGGTAGCCATGGAATTCCACGGCTACTGGAATCTCACGTGCGCCCAAAAGATCGCCCGCGCCCTGGAGCCGCTCGAACCGATGTGGCTGGAAGAAATGCTGCCGCAGGACAACCTGGCGGCGTATCGAGAGTTATCGCGATCCACCCGGCTGCCACTCTGTTTGAGTGAACGGCTGATGACGCGCTGGCAGTTCCGGGAACTATTGGAAAACCGCGCCGCGCGGTTCATCATGCCCGATATCAGTTGGTGCGGCGGAATCAGCGAAGGAAAGAAGATCGCCACCATGGCCGAGGCGCACTATTTGCCGGTATGTCCGCACAATTGCGGCGGACCGGTGCTGCACTACGCTTCCGCCCACCTGGCCGCCAACATTCCGAATCTTTTCATTCTGGAATCGGTACGAAAGCACTATCTGGAGGAATATCTGGGTATTGTGCCTTCCCTGTTGCCGGCGGCCGAGGGGGAGATTCCGCTCCCGCCCGGTCCGGGCTTGGGAGTGGAACTGGCACCCGAGGTTCTCCTTCGAGACGATGTGCGGATCGACCGCGTGGATAGCAGGAACTGAAGCGCTAGAACTCCCTGTCCTAAAGTTCTAGCGAGGGAGCGCCGATGGTAGTGAGGAAGGAGATCCATGACCCGACGACTCGCTTGCGGATTAGTTTTGGTAGCGGCAATGGCCAGCGCAGCCTCTTGGCCTCGCCTACCTTTCAAGAAATCCAAAGAGACTGCGGACAGAAAAGAGGCTGGCCGGCAAGGCTTTGACAGCACCTATACAGGAGGGACGATCGCCGCCATCCCGCAGTTTATCAACGGGAAACTGGATCTGAGCGGCAAGAGCGCCCTTCAGTTTCACTATGGCAAACCGACGTGGTCGCTCGATTACACCAGGATTACCAGTATCGAAGTGGCCGATAAGAAACAGGTGCGGCTGGTGAAAGTGCCTAGGTTGATGAAGGACAAACGCGTGTTCACGATCGGCTTTGACAACGAGAAAGGGCAGAAGCAGAATATGATTCTGGAGCTGCCGGTGGAAATCGCGCTCAGCGCCCTTCCCCTTCTGGAAGAACGGACGGGCCGGACGGCGGTAGTGGAAGGGCAGATGAATCCCGATGGCTGGTGGGGCGACCGGTACTGGAAAACATCTCGCAATGCGACGGTCTGGGATGAAGCCACGGCCGCGAATAAGAACACGGTGGCGCAATCCACTAAGTAACGCCTGGGTAGCTTCGGTACGTGTGAAGGCGCAGTTTCTACGAACGGCGCGATGTGGCTAGGTTTGCGGTTCCACCCATACCTTCGCGGCGGCCGTGCGGCCCAGTTGTACCGTGTGCTCGCCAATCGCCAGGGTCAGCGTGTCATCGTAATTCTGCCGTACCATCCGCAACAGCGATCCTGGCCGGATTCCTAGCCCATCGAAAAATTCCAACAGTTGCCGGTCGCGCTCGAAAACGCTGGCGACGCGGGCGCCGGAATCCGCTGGAAGGCTGTCCAGGGGCACCCAACCGCGCTTTCTCCGTGCGCCGGAAGTGTCCAGTTCCACCACGTTGCCATGAGGGCAAATACCGCCCGGCCCGAGTTTTTCCATCAGTTTGCGCTCGAAATCGGCGGAAACAGCGTGTTCCAACTGTTCGGCCTCTTCGTGGACCTTGTACCACTCCATCCCGAAGACTTCCGTCAGCATGCGCTCAATCAAGTGGTGGCGATTCAGCAGCCGTGTCGCGATGTCGCGGCCGGAGACGGTCAGGCTCAGGTGGCCCTCTTTGGATACCTGGATGAAGCCGTCGCGCTTCAATCGCTTGATAGCCATAGTGACGGCCGGGGGGGACACATTCAACCATCGCGCCAAAGTCGCCGCGATCACCGTCTGCCCCTCGCTTTCTGCCTCCGCAATCGCTTTTAGGTAGTTCTCCTTCGAGATAGTAATCCGCACGTTTCCTTCATTCTAGCGTTTGTCCATCAGGTTTCGTGCTCAGTCGTAGAACAATGTCCGCAGCTTGCGTGGGAATTCGTTTGCTCCAACAAATCGGGTTCAGCGTCGCAGGACCTTTCCGCCCAAGTCGCTGGGAAGCGATGCTCCCTCGTCAGGCCATGAGCGGAACCGTAAAAGGGGCTCAAAGCGGCAGGATCTCTTCGCGATCCGGATCGAACTTGAGCCGGCGCTTCTGAATGTAAGCAATATTGGCGAGATGAGAAGCTTGGGCTGACCGATGGCCGATCCATACGTCACCGTTCGGCAGCTTGCGGCTGCGCACGCAGTCGAGGAAATTCTCCACGTGCTCAATGGTCTGGTCTTTCTCTGATTTCACCACCACTGGCTGCGCGCCCTTCTCGGCGGAAAGATACTCATACATACCGCGCGTGATCAGCAGCTTGCCTTCGGTACCGCACATTTCCACGGCCGCGCCCTTAATGCCCGGAGCGAGCGTGGCTTCAAATGTGGCATTCCATCCGTTGGGATACTCGAGCACCGCATTGATTGTGTCGGGAGCGGTGCGGCCGTCCTTATAGTGATAGACGCCGCCAGCGGCCACGGCCGAAATGGGATTGTCCTGCTCCATAAACATGTGCACGACATCGATCCAGTGCGTAAACAGATCCGTAACCTGACCACCGCCGAAATCGAGATACGCGCGGAAGTTCCAATATTGTTGGGGATCATAATCGCGCCATTTCACCGGGCCGAGGAAGCGGCCCCAGTCGAGATTCGAAGGCTGCAGCCGTACCGATTCCGGGGCACGCATCAGGTGAGCGCCGTTGCCATGCCACCAGGTGCGCGCCAGGGTGATCTTGCCCAGTTTTCCGGTCTTGAAATATTCGTCCCTGGCCCGGAGGTAGTGCGAGCCGGACCGCTGCTGCATCCCCACCTGGCAGATGCGATTGTTTAAGCGGGCGGCTTTGACGATGCGCGGACCCTGTTCCATCGTGAGTGTCAGCGGCTTCTCGCAATAGACATCCTTGCCGGCGTTCAAAGCGTCAATCGCACAGCCCGTGTGCCAGTGGTCGGGCGTCGCAATGAGTACCGCATCCAGCTGTTTTTGCTCCAGCAGCTTGCGGTGATCGGAAAATCCTTTGGCGCCGGGAGCTTTTCCGAGCGCGCTATCCAGGCGTACCGCATAGACCTCGCAAACACCAGTGACATTCACCTGCCCGGTCTTTTGAAACACCTGCATTACATGAGAGCCGCGGCCTCCAGCGCCAATCAGCCCGAGATTCACTTTGTTGTTCGCGCCGAAGATACGCGAGTATGAGGCGGCGGTCCACGCGAGGGCGGCGGATCCGGCTCCGCGGATCAGGTCGCGGCGGGCAAGGGGAGCATGCAGCATATGGGGATTATATACCGCCGCCGCGGCCGAGTTGCATAATAAGGGCATGCGGCGCCACGTAATTTTCTTCGCTGCTTTCCTGATCGTTGCGCTGCCGGCTTTGGCGGCGCGACGGGTTTTATACGTCACCCACACCGCGGGATACCGCCATGACAGTATTGCCGCCAGTATTCGCGCCATGAACCAGGTGGCGGAGCGAAGCGGTGTTCTGGAGATCGTACCTACGGAAGATCTTTCGCTGATCACGGCGGAAAATCTCAAAGACTTTGATGCCGTCTTTTTCTTCACCAGCGGGGAACTCGATCTGTCCGAGCAGCAAAAGCAGGATCTGCTGGATTTCGTTCGTTCAGGCAAAGGATTCGGTGGAGCGCATTCCGCAACGGACACTCTCTATTCCTGGATGGAGTATGGCGAGATGATCGGTGGATACTTTGACGGACATCCCTGGGCGCAAGAGGTGAATATCGAGGTAGAGGATGCGGAGTTCCCGGGCATGCAGGAAGTCGCTCCGAGCTTTCGCATTGTGGACGAGATCTACCAGCATCGCGAATTTTCCCGCGAGAAAGTCAGAGTGCTGTTGCGGCTGGACAATTCGTCGGTCGATTTGATGCGTGAGGGCGTTAAACGTACCGACGGCGATTTTGCGCTGGCCTGGTGCCGGAATTTTGATTCCGGCCGTGTGTTCTACACCGCCCTGGGGCATTTTGACGATACCTGGTTGGATGAGCGATTCCAGAAAATGCTGGAAGGGGCGCTGCTGTGGCTGACTGGTGAAAAAGAGGCCAATGCCAAACCAAGATAGCGCCCGGGCCAAAGTCTACACGGTAAGTCTCAAAACACCAGCTTTAGAGCAAACTGTCCCTGGCGCGCCGGGAACGTCCCGCTGATCAAACCAAAGGTAGGGTTGCTTCGATTGGAATCCGGAGCCAGCAAATTGGTGCGATTGAAAAGATTAAAGAATTCCGCGCGAAACTCGACGAACATCGACTCGCGGACCGAGAAGCGCTTGTGTACGCCCATGTCCGTGCCGAAGTATCCAGGCGCTCTCACATTGTTACGGCCAGAGTTCCCGTAGGGATCCGCCACCGTCGCGTTGTTGGACAGGATCTCCTGGACCGTGTCGCGATTCAGGTATAACTCACGGATGGGACGCTGCGATTCCGGCAATATCGGGTTTCCAATAATGTTGGCGCGGATGTTGCCGATGGATCCCACCTGCAGGCGGGACACCGGCGAGTAAACCAGGTTCACCGGCAAGCCGCTGTTAGCGGTCGTTGTCTGGCTGATGTTCCAGCCGCCGATCACGTGATCGGCGATGCGCGGCATGCTCCCGCCAAAGCGCTTCCCTTTACCAAACGGAATTTCCCAGATGACGGTAAATGTATTGTTGAGCGGCTGGTTGTACCCGGAGGGT
The DNA here is from genome assembly GCA_035526195.1 of Bryobacteraceae bacterium. Classification (GTDB taxonomy): domain Bacteria; phylum Acidobacteriota; class Terriglobia; order Bryobacterales; family Bryobacteraceae; genus CADEFT01. Next base: position 9,231 of record DATLCW010000210.1, on the reverse strand, counting down.
CCTTTATACGAGTTACGGCGGGTGAAGCTCACACGGGAATCGTCGCCGCCGGACGTTTCGAGATGGCCCGAAGCGTTATCAATGGTCTTCGACCACACAAAGGTGTTCAGCAACAGGAAGCCCTTCGAAAAGCGCCGTTCAATTTTCGCTTGCAGCGCATTGTAGTTCGAAAAGCCTGCGGGCTGGGCGATCTGGATCTGGCCGAAGCCCGGCACGGGGCGGCGCGCGTTGATCGTCAGGTTCTCTCCCGGATTGTTGAAGCGTGCTTCATTGTAGTCGCTCAGGATCACTAGCTTGTTGCTCCGATTGCCGACGTAAGCAACGTCCAGAACAAGGTTGCGGACGATTTCCCGTTGCACGGTGAAGTGCCAGTTCATGGTGTATCCGGTGCGCGTGTCCGCTGGGATGTAGTTGGTCCGGATCCCTAACGGATTGGCGAACGCAGGACTCAACAGCCCGGAGGGATAGCCGTCCTGGGTCGGGCGGAAACAGGTGAGCGGCGCCTGATTGGCCGTGCAACGGCCTTGACTGGGAATCTGATCGATCCCCACTCCAATGATTCCAGGCAGGTTGTAGGCTAAGAGGTTTTCTCCGCCGAGCCGGTTGAAGTGAATATAGCTGACACCGAACCCGCCGCGTACGACAGTCTTCGGTGTCGCATTGTAGGCAAAACCGAACCGCGGCGCAAAGTTGTTCCGGTCCGGATTTACTCGCGAGCGGTCGAAAAGAGAACCGTCCTTCGCCTGAACAAGCGAGTTGGTGGCGGGATCGTAGTTGGTTAGAATATTGTCGCGTTCCCACTGGGGCGTGGCGAACTCATAGCGCAGCCCCATGTTCAGGGTGAGCTTGCTGTTGACTTTGAAATCATCCTGCACATAGCCGAAGTACATCCGTTGCTGGTAATTCACGATCACCGCATTATTGAGTGCGTAGCGATTGCGAAGGCCGAACATAAAGTCGGCAAGATTGTACAGGTTATTGCTGGAAGTAGTTCCGGCGGGCACCGAGAAACGGCTGCCGTAATTGTCTTGACCGTACTTCGGATTGAAATCGTCGATCGCCGTATCCAGGCGCTGATACTCGACGCCCATCTTCACGCTGTGGCGGCCCATCAGTTGGGTCAGGTTCCCTTTGGGATTGATCACATAAGGATTCTGGAACTGCGGGTTCGAGGACTGCTGCCCGAACTGCGCGTAGCCGCCAACCGATTGTGCATAGAGTCCCCCGGCGAAGCGCGGATCCTCCGGCAGGCCCGTGATTCCGTATGCCGTGGAGGCGGCGGGTTGGCCGATGAACACAGGGAACTTGCCTCCTTCGGTTTGCGAGACCGCCATACGGAACTCGGCCACCGTACGCGCGGATAGGGCATAGGTGAGCCCGTAGGCCGCCTGATAGCTCAACACACGAATGTTGCCGTTGGAGTTACCGCCCGAGGAACCCGGGATGGGCGGGGGTTCGAAATTATTCGCCAGCCGATGACTGTACCGGAAGAAGAAATTCAGTTTGTTGGAAATGTAGTAGTCGAGGCGGATATCGCCCTTGTCGTTCTGGTCGGTCTGGCGCGGAAGCGATTCGAAATTGTTGGCGAGGCCGGCGCGATTCGGCGCCGGCAGGTCGCCCAGCACCTTACGCGCAAAGGGCGTGATGGCGCTTTGCGGAATGACGCCATTGGCGAAGAGTTCGCCGGTAAGCGGATTGGCTACTGGAATCCCGAGATTGCCACTGCGCTGATCGACCGTGGGGAGAGTGGAAAGATTGAGCGCCCTGCGCACGCGGCGATAGCCTTCATAGTCCGCGAAGAAGAACATCTTGTCCTTCTTAATAGGACCGCCAAAGGTCGCGCCGAACTGATTCTGCTGCAGGGTCGGCTTGCGATTCTCACGGGGCTTGAAAAAGCCGACGGCGTTAAGGCTGGTATTGCGCAGAAAGTCCCATGCCGCGCCGTGGTATTGATTGGAGCCGCTCTTCACCGTGGCGTTAATGACGCCGCCACCGGCGCGCCCGAATTCGGCACTGAAGTTAGTGGTATCGATACGAAATTCCTGCACAGCGTCCGGCGACAGTTGCACCACCTGATTGGAGAACCCCTGGTTCGACGTGCCGTAGGCGTTGTTATCCAGGCCGTCTATGAGAAAGTTGTTCAATGAGCTACGCATCCCGTTGATGTTGTAAGAGGCGTCGCGCAGGGAGCCGCCATCGGGGGTCACGTTCAATGTAGACCGGCGGACTCCGGGAGCGAGCAGCGCCAGATCGGCATAGGAGCGGCCATTCAGGGGAAGATTCACGATCTCGGTTGCCTGCATGGCGTGGCCGCGGGCGCTGGTGTCGGTTTCCAGTTGGCTGGCGGCGGCGCTCACCGTGACCGCCTCGGATACAGAGGCAATCTGCAGTGTCAGGTCGACTCGCTGGCGCGTCCCCACCGTAACGGTGAACGGCGATGCCGCGGCGGCTGCGAAGCCGGTCTTTTCCACTTTCAATACATACGGCGCGGGGCGAACGTTCACGAACTGAAAATCGCCATTGGAGTCTGTTTCCTGTTGCGTGACTACGCCGGTGGCGGTGTTTGTCAATGTGACAGTTGCTCCGGCGATGGTAGCTTGTGCCGAATCGCGCACGGTGCCGAGCACGGTGGCGCTATCGAACTGAGAAAATGCGAGTGCGCTGAAAAATATAGCCGCACCGAGTGAACGAACGATGGTCATCGGTTGCCTCCCTGAAGATCTTCCCATCGTACCGCGAACACCCTTTCAGGTTGATTGCAACAGGGCTACCAGAGTGCGAGTTTTAGAGTTTTTGGCATCTCGGGCAGAGGTGCGTACCACGCTGACCCACCACGATCCTGCGGATGACCGAACGGCATAACGGGCACGCCTGTCCTTGCTTGCCATAGACCTGGTGAAGTTGCTGGAAACTACCGCGCTCACCAGCGGCATCCACATAATCGGATATGGAAGATCCGCGGTGTTCGATCGCAAGGCTTAGCACCTGCTGAATGGCGTCATGCAGTGCGCACGCACGGCGCCTGGACAGCCTGGCGGCAAGCGCCAATGGATGGATACCAGCGCGAAACAGCGATTCATCGACATAGATGTTGCCGAGACCACGCAGAAAGCCCTGATTCAGTAGCACTGGCTTGATAGTTCCGCGCCTGGCACGCAGACGTTCGACAAAGTCCGCCTGGGAAACCGTTAAGGGGTCGGGACCGAGCTCCGACAGACGTTGCGGCATTGCGGCGCTCCAGTGGATGCGCCCGAACTGGCGGACATCGTCAAAGAGCAATTCGCCGTCATCCAATCCAAAGACCACTCGTGTGTACGGCGTCCGTTCGCCGTTCATCAGCAGCTTTCCCGTCATCCCCAAGTGCATGGAGAGGCAGCCGCCTTCACACTCGACGATAATATTCTTTCCGTGACGGCGAACCCCCACCACTCGCTGGCCGGCAATCCCGTCGAGGGCGCTCTTCACCACCAGGCCAGCCACGACTTGCACCAGCACTACGCGCCGCCCGCTTAGGCGCGGAACCAAGTCCCGGACAATCGTTTCAACCTCTGGCAGTTCCGGCATCAGAGGTCGACCAGAATGTCATCGCCAGCTACTTTCACGGCATATGTTTCTAATCGCAGCGAAGGATTGTAGTCGTGTCGTCCTGTCGTGCAATCAAACTCCCAGGCATGCCACGGGCACACCACCATCGTGCCATGCAACGCTCCTTGTCCCAGCGGACCGTTTCGGTGCGGGCATATGCCGTCCATCGCGTGGATGGTTCCCTCGATGTTGCAAATTGCCAGTTGTTTATCGTTGATTGTCACGTCCACAAGGGTGCCCGGCGGCAGTTGGCTCACGGTACAGACTGGTTGAAAAGCCATACTACAATTAACCTACCATGCGTTTGTTGGCGGGCCTTCTTTCTCTCCTGTGTGTTACCGGCGCCTCTTGCAGGCGGGATTCGAAGCCTGTGGTTGGAGTGGTGCCCAAAGGCGCCAATCATATCTTCTGGCAGACCGTGCATGCGGGCGCGATCAAAGCCGCCCAGGAGTATGGCTTCGAGATCGAATGGAACGCCCCTACGCTGGAAATCGATTCCAGCCGCCAGATCGGCATCGTAGAGTCCATGGTGAACCGGCGCCTGGCCGGCATTGTGCTGGCTCCCGTAGATAAGAAGGCGCTCGTGAACGTGGTGGAGCGCGCGGCGAAAGAAGGGGTGCCGGTCTCCATTTTCGATTCCGGCATTGATACCGCGCAGCGGATCTCATACGTAGCTACCAATAACGAAGAAGGCGGGCGGATGGCGGCGCGGCGCTTGGGCGAGATCCTCGGCGGAACGGGGAAAGTGGCCGTGATCGGTTTCATGCCGGGCAGCGCCTCCACCATGGAGCGCGAGCACGGCTTTCAGGACGAGATTCGGTTAAAGTTCCCATCCATCAATCTGGTGGGGCTTCAGTTCGGGATGGCCGATCGCGCCAAGGCGATGGCGGTGACCGAGAACGTACTTACGGCGCATCCCGATCTGGCCGGTATCTTCGCCGATAACGAATCGAGTTCCTCCGGAGCGGGGCAGGCGCTGAAGGCGCGCCAGGCGAAGAAAGTGAAGATGGTGGCTTTCGACGCCTCGGACCAGTTAATTGCGGATTTAAAGGAAGGTTGGATCGATTCCATCGTGGTGCAGAATCCATTTCGCATGGGCTATGAATCTACGAAAGCGATAGGAATGCACCGGAGAGGAGAGAAACCGCCGGCACACATCGATTCGGGAGCAGCGTTGGTGATGGCGGGCGATCTCGAGAAAGCGGACGTCAAGGAACTGCTGTTTCCGGACATTCGCCGGTACCTCGCCCCGCAAACCCATTAATTGTCCCGCGCGGGGTGTACATCGGGCGGTCCTGCGGTTACGGCTGTCACGCCCCGGGTCTGGTGGAACCAGCCAAGCCGCGCAAATCGCCCTGGCGCCGAAGCTCGGCGTCGAAATCCGTGACGTCGACCGGGATCATGTCGCTGATCCGCAACACATGGGAAAGCGAGTCCCGCAGCATTTGCAGATAGGGTTCGGCGCCGACTTTGAGGAAAGCCGAACGAAATGTCTCCTCGTACCGTTTCAGAATTTCCGCATCCTCCGGCTGGGCGAGTCCCTGCCACGATTCGCGCATCCGCAAATAGACGGCTCCGGACGCGCGGTTCACCAGCACAATCCCTGCGCAAACCTCCCCCGTCGGCAGATGCGCAGTCAGGACAAACAACTCGGCGGTCATTGCGTCCATTCCATTATAAGGTAGCGGCCCACTGAGATTTTTTGAGGAATACCAGCACTAATTTTTTTAAGGTTGAAACTCCAGACTGATTATGATCTCCCCGGCCACCGTGTGTCCCGCCCGGCGCGGCCCAACGGGGCGCAGGAATTGACGATAATGAACGCCTCCCCGTCCGAAGTCGCGGGACAACCAATCGCGGCGGCGCTCCTTATTCGCCCCATGCGCGGAGGCTCCCAGCCGCTGCTGATCCGGGCAACGGACGACCACAAGTATGTCGTAAAGTTTCATGCAAAACCCTCAGAGGAGGCGCACGCTTATCAACGAAGTTATCACCTCCGCGATTCTGCGAAAGCTGCAGATTCGAGTGCCGGCCAGCGCGCTGATCCATGTATCGGCGGAATTTCTGCGGGACAATGCCGAAGTGCGAATCCGGCTTTCCAACGGCTCGCACCGCGCGGTGCTGCCGGGGCTGCACTTCGGTTCACGGCTTTCAGTCGATCCGGCCACGAAGATCCTTTACGATCTCCTGCCGCGCCCGGTGGCCCGGCGCATCACCAACCAATCGGACTTCATCCGCACGCTGGCGGTTGACAAATGGACCGGCAATACGGACCGCCGGCAGGCGGTTTTCTATTACAACCCGCGTCTGGTAGCGGAGATGATCGATCATGGGCTGACCTTGGGGGGTGACAGCTGGAAATTCTATGACGCGCCCCTGGCTGGTGTACATTCTGAGCTTGCTGTCTATGATGAAGTGCGGTCCTGGGATGACTTTGAGCCGCACATCTCGTTGATAGAAGCGTTCACGAGGTCCGATTTGGAGGAAGCCCTGGCTCAAGTTCCGCTCGAGTGGTATTGCCCATAGCCGGGTAGTGGGTCAGTTTGGAGAAATCGTTGCACTGCTGGACAATTCAAACTGACCCACTACCCATGGCCGGAAGAACATCAAGCCCTGACGGGCGTGATGGAACGCTTGGCCGTCAGAACCCGAGTCATCCGCCGGCTGCTGCAGAACCTGCTGGACGTGCCCAACGAGGTGATCTTCCGCAATTGGGGAATCCCGCGCAAGACGGATCCAGCGTCGCTGCAGAAAGCGCCCGATCCCAACCCGGAAGTGATTGGACGGCGGGCGAGCGGAGGAGCGGGTTAAATTGCCCGCGGTCAGTATATTTGGAAACATTTCAAACCGAACTTTACTATACTGTACGGAGATGTTTAGCGGGCTGGGATTCCCGACCGAAAGGACCTTATATGGTTGGGAACCCTGTACTAACCGCTCATGTTCGGGGCAGCCCGTTCAATCCTAATCTTCACCGTTCAATGAAGTTTTGTTTCTTATGTATGTCCAACGGCCCCACACTGCTACAAACTGGGTTAGTAGTGTATACACCGAAACTAGACTAAACCTAATGCTTAGAGAGGCTATCCAATGAGTACGCAGCCGTTCGAACCCAAACCGAGCCTGGGAACCGGTTTGGTTCAAATCAGCACCTCGCTAGAGGACATCATCCAACAGCGCCTGACCGAAGAGCGCGCCCGTTTAGAACGGGAGGCTGGTGTGGAGAAGCGCGAAGTTCACCACTTTAAACGTCCAGCGGAACGCCCTTTCACCAGCAAGCAGCGGGGCCATACAACACTGCTTTTCGGAGGTTTGACCTGGAAGCATGAAAAGCTCCTGCATGGCGTTTTTGAGGGTTTAGGTTACCTCGCTGAGGCGCTCCCGACCCCCGACGTCGCGGCCTTCCAACTTGGGAAGGAATATGGGAACAACGGCCAATGTAATCCCACTTACTTCACCGTCGGCAATCTGGTCCAGTTTCTCCAAACCCTCGAAGAACAGGGCCTCACCAAACAAGAGATCATCGATCGCTACGTGTTCCTTACCGCTGGCGCCTGTGGACCGTGCCGTTTCGGGATGTATGAGGCGGAATATCGCCTCGCCCTGCGCAACTCCGGCTTTGAGGGCTTCCGGGTGTTGCTATTCCAGCAGTCGGGCGGGCTTTCGCAATCCGACACCGAAGCCGGTCTCGAAATGAACCTCGATTTTTTCCTGGGCATTTTGAACGCTCTGAACTGCGGCGACATTCTGAATGAAGTGACCTACGCCATCCGTCCCTACGAGGTTACCGCCGGTCAATCCGACGCCACGCTCGACCGCGTCACCGATTACATGCATGAGGTGTTTCGCAAAAAGGCGCCGTGGAAAGTCGGTGACAAGCTCAGCGGATACCTCGGCGGCTTCAAAGACACGGCGGAGTACATGGGTAAGTTCGTGAATCAGCTTACCGGCGACGATATCACCAGTTCCCTGCACCGCTGCCGGGATATGTTCAATGAAGTGGACGTGGACCGCCTCCGCGTCAAGCCAATCGTGAAGATCACGGGCGAATTCTGGGCTCAGACTACGGAGGGCGACGGGAATTTCAACATGTTCCGCTTTCTTGAAAAGGAAGGCGCGCAGGTCATGGTGGAGCCCATCGGCACCTGGATCATGTACATGATTCACCAGGTGATTCAGCGCTACAACGACACCAAAGGTCTGGAGGAAGGGGCCACGCTGCCACCGCTGTGGCGGCTGGATAAGCGCGCCAAGATCGAATTCGACTTCCGCAACAAAGTGGCCAAATTGAAGCTGGCGGAAGCGATTTTCAAGCGGGAATACCATCGCATTATCGACGCTCTGGGCGGCATTGCCCACCACCTGGCCGATCAGTACGAGTTGCAGCGCATGGGCCACCCCTTCTACAACTCGCGCGCCGGCGGCGGCGAAGGGCATCTGGAAGTTGCCAAGAATATCTACTACAGCAACAAGGATCTGGCGCACATGGTGCTGAGCGTGAAGCCCTTCGGCTGCATGCCCTCCACCCAGTCCGACGGCGCCCAGGCGGCGGTCACCGGCCTTTACAAGGACATGATCTTCCTGCCGGTCGAGACCTCGGGCGAAGGCGAAATCAACGCCCACAGCCGGGTTCAAATGGCGCTCGGCGAGGCCAAAAACAAAGCCAAGCTCGAGTTTAAGGAAGTACTCTCCAAAACCGGCCTTACGCTGGACGATTGCCGCGCTTTCGTCGAGGATCACCCGGAAGTGAAGCGTCCCATGTACCAGGTTCCCCACTACAAAGGAACGGTTGGGTCGGCGGCCAACTTCGTCCTGCATATTGCGGAGCGGATGAAGAAGGAAAACTGGCAGCCCCGGGTGATGGCCACGGCCTCCATCTAGGTCCGGCCCGACAAATTTTTTCGTTCTGCCTGAAGGAGCAGCAATGCAAAGAAAGTTCAGCATCGGTTTGGACGTCGGTTCCACCACCGTGAAAGCGGTGGTGATGGACGCCGTCACTGACGAGATCGTGTGGCGGGATTATCAACGCCACGATACCAAGCAGCCGGAAAAGTGCCTCGAATTTCTCCAGCGGTTTCAGGAGGAGATTGACGGGTTCCGGCCGGAAAACTGCCGCATGTTCATTACCGGTTCGGGCGGCAGCGGCGTTGGCAAGTACCTCGGCGCCAAGTTCGTGCAGGAAGTGAACGCGGTTTCGCTCGCGGTGGAAAAACTCTACCCCGAGGCGGGCAGTGTGATCGAGTTGGGCGGCCAGGACGCGAAGATCATCATTTTCAAAGAGGATCCCGAAACCGGCCGCAAGAAGAAGATCCCTTCGATGAACGACAAATGCGCCGGCGGCACCGGAGCGGTCATCGACAAGATCAATGCCAAGCTTCGAATCCCGGCGGAAGAGCTTTGCAAGATGGGCTATAACGGGATCAAACTGCATCCCGTGGCCGGCAAGTGCGGCGTTTTTGCCGAGACCGATATCAACGGGCTGCAAAAGAGCGGAGTTCCTCCGGATGAGCTGATGGCTTCGTTGTTTGAGGCCATCGTGATGCAGAACCTCTCGGTTCTGACTCGCGGCAACACGCTGCGTCCCGTCGTCCTGTTGTTAGGCGGTCCGAACTGCTACATCACCGGAATGCGGGACTGCTGGAAGCA
>DATLCW010000184.1:0-4059 GCA_035526195.1 Bryobacteraceae bacterium | reverse complement strand
AATGTCTGCGCCCCATCCACGTGATACCAGAGGTTGTGTTTGCGCGCCAGATCGGACAGTTCCGTCACCGGATAGCGGTTGCCGGTAGTGCTGGTCACGTGCGTTACCACCAGCACGCGAGTGCGCGGCGTGATTGCTTTGGCAATGGAATCGTAAAGTTGCTCCCGGCTGCGGGCGGGGATGGGGACAGGCACTTCCTTCACCACCAGCCTGGCCCGCTTGGCGCGCATCTTCCACGAGTCATTGCTCGAAGGATGATTGTGCGTCGTGATCACAATCTCGTCGCCTTCTTTGAGATCAAGGCCGTTCACGATCGTGTTGCTGCTCTCGCTCGTGTTGCGTGTCACGGCGATTTCATCGGGCTCGGCCGAAAGCATCTTCGCCAGTTTGTTCCGCAAGCTCTCCTGATGCCTGTCGTATTTCTCGCGATTCTGAAACGACGGATCGGCATGAAAATCGCGCAGAAATTCCTGGTGGCGGTCGAGCACCGGCCGCGATGACGGACAAACATTGGCGGCGTTGAGATAGATTAATCCTTCCGACAGCGGAAACTGCCGCTTCACCATCAGCCAGTACTCCTCGGCGGCTGCCGGAGGCGCGGCGGCGAGGCTCGTTTGAAATGCCAACCAGCTTGCGGGCAGGCCCCCGGCAAGCCCGCGGAAAAATGCACGTCGTGAGGCAGACATGGTGACTAGTCTACCTGATCGTCCGGCTCGCTCGTAGAATAGAGTAGGAATGCTTAAATACCTGAAAGATCTTTGGAACGAATCGGAAGTAGCCGCACTCAACGGCGATCCGTTGGAGACTCTGCGTTACCGCTCGAATCTGCTCGGAGCCGATCTGCGCATCACCAATTTTGGCGGCGGCAACACCAGCTCGAAGTATGAAGTGATCGATCCGCTGACGGGAAAACCCACGCGTGTCATGGCGGTCAAGGGCAGCGGCGGCGATCTGGGCAGCATCGCCAAAGCTGGCTTCGCCATCCTCTATATGGACCGTCTGCTGCAACTCGAAAACGTGTACCGCGGCGAGCAGTCGGAAGACGACATGGTGGGCATGTACCCGTCCTGCGCCTTTGCCGGCAACACCGTGGCCACCTCCATCGATACGCCTCTTCACGGCTATCTGCCGTTTGATCACATCGATCACCTGCATCCAGATTGGGCCATCGCCATGGCCGCCAGCCGCAACGGCAAGGCGAAAATGGAAGAGTTCAATAAACGCTACAACCGTAAACTGGTATGGCTTCCCTGGCAGCGTCCGGGTTTTGAATTAGGGCTCATGCTACGCCAGGCCGTACAGGACCATCCGGGTTGCGACGGAATCGTGCTCGGCAGTCATGGCCTGTTCACCTGGGGCGATTCGCAGCGCGAGTCGTATCTCAACAGCATTACCGTTATCGACCAGATGGGAGAGATGGTGCAGGAGCATGCCGCGGGCGCGAAAGTATTCGGCGGGCCGCGGGTCGAGGCGCGCGCCGATGCGCCCACTATCGCCGCCGCCATGGTGCCCAAAATTCGCGGCAAAGTGGGAACCAGACTGCGTTCCATCGGACATTTCGACGGGAGTGCGGAGGCGCTCGAGTTTATCGATTCGCAATGGGCGCCGGAGTTGGCGGCCCTGGGCACCAGTTGTCCCGATCACTTCCTGCGCACCCGCATTTGCCCGTTGCTGGTGGATTGGAACCCGCAAACGCAAGGTCCGGCCGAGTTGGAGACCGCACTCGATGCCGGCCTGGAAAACTATCGCCGGGACTATACCGCGTATTACGAAGCCAACAAAGAAAACGGCTCGCCGGCGCTGCGGGATCAGAATCCCACCGTGGTGCTGATTCCCGGTGTGGGCCTCATCTCGTTCGGCCGGTCTAAGAAAGAAGCAAGAATCACCGGGGAGTTTTACCGCAACGCAATTCGTGTCATGGCGGGGGCCACCGCGATGGAGACGGATGATGCCGCCGGCGGCCCGCTGCCGCACGCCAAAGATCCCGCACGCTCCAGCGATTTCGTCAGCTTTCACAATTATGTTTCTCTCCCGCGACGGGAAGCATTCCGCATCGAATACTGGGCGCTCGAAGAAGCCAAACTGCGGCGGATGCCCGCGGAAAAGGAATTCAGCCGCCGGATCCTGCTCATCGTAGGCGGCGGCAGCGGCGTAGGCAAAGCTACCGCGCTCAAACTTGCCGCCGAAGGGGCGCACTTGATGATCGCGGATGTCAACGTGGAATCCGCGCACGATACGGCGCGGCTCTGCTCCAAGTACGACAAGGAAGCGGTGGCGCACTGCAAAATCGATTTGCGCGATCGTGGCTCCATGGCCGCGGCGATGGACCAGACCGTGCTGCATTTTGGAGGTTTGGACGGCGTCATCAATACCGCTGCGGTATTCATTCCGCCGGACGCCCAGGGTAACATCTCCGAAGACAACTGGCGGATCACGCTGGACGTCAACGTGACGGGGAATTACTATCTCGCCAAGGAAGCCCAGAAAAGATTCCAGGCCCAGGGGCTCCCTGGCGTGATCGTGCTCACCGGATCGGCGAACGCGGTGGTGCCCAAAAAGGGCAGCGAGGCATATGACGTGAGCAAGTCCGCCGTGAACCACCTGATTGGCGAGCTTGCCGTTGGCATGGCCCCGCAGGTGCGTGTCAATGGAATCGCTCCAGCCACGGTGGTGGAGGGCTCTACGATGTTTCCCCGGGAACGGGTGATTTCGTCGCTATCCAAGTACGGGCTGCCGCACCAGGAGAGCGAGTCCTCCGAGACGTTGCGCACGCGTTTGGCGGACTTCTATGCCAGCCGCACGCTGCTCAAGCTCGCCATCCAGCCCGATCACTGCGCCGATGCCATCCTGTTCCTGGCCAGTGACCGCAGCGCCCGTACCACGGGGACGGTGATTCCTGTCGACGCCGGCTTGGCGGAAGCGTTCCTGCGCTAGTTCATTCAATCAGCGTCCATCCGTGTTATCAACGGCTGGTCCGTTCGCGGGAAGGAAGCAATTCGTCCGGACTCTCCGATCGCTAACGCGGCGGGCCCGAGTTGGCAAGCGCGAATTCCGCCGCCGGTTGCGCCGCCGGTTCCTGCCGGAACCATCCCGCTAAATACTCGTCGCTCACCTGGCGGCGCCGCATGATCTGGCGCCGCTTGCGTAAGGCGCCGGGAATGCACCGGGCAAGCCGTAGGAAAGCGGGCAGAGAACCCGGTTCGTAAAACAGGCAGGCACCCAGGATCAACAAGTCGCGGGCCGTGGCGGGCATCCAAAATCTGCCATATAGATCTCCTGTCGCATTCTTAACGCGCATCAGAAAGCGGTTCTTTACCGAATGCATGTTGAGGAAGGCGGGAACGTTTCGCCGGCTTCCGGGGACGACGCGGCGCACGTGATAGGCTTCCGCAGCCGGAGTATAGAGACAGCGCCAGCCAAGCAACTGGGCCCGCCATGCCACATCCGCATCCTCGCGGTAGGCGAAGAAATCGGGATCGAAAAATCCGTCCTCGAGAGACACGTCATGAATCATCTCGCGCCGGTAGAGCGCGGCCGCGGCGCTCGCGCCGAACACGTACTCCGGCTGCTGGAAGCGCTCGTCGTCAGGTTCCTGCCACCCGCGGTCGAAATGCCGCATGTTGGGAGTAAAGTAAATTCCGGTGGAATCCAGGCGCCGCTCCTTCAACGGTTCAAAATCTTCGCCGATGCGCAGCAGTTTGCCGCACACCGTGCCTACCTCCGCGTCCCGCCGGCCTGCCGCAACCAGCCGTTCGATGAAAGCAGGCAGCAGCAGCACATCCGGATTGAGCGCCAGCACCCAGTCCCCGGCGCTGGCGGCGATAGCCTGGTTCTGCCCGGCGGCGAAGCCCACGTTCCGTTCATTCGCAATTACGTGGATCCGGTCGCCGAACTCGCCCAGAATCAATCGGGTGCCGTCCAGCGACGCGTTGTCTACGACCACGATTTCCAAATGCGGGTAGCCCTGCTCGAGGACCGATTGCAGGCAGCGGCCTATGTACCGGCGGCTGTTAAAAGTGACGATGGTGACGGAAACGAGGGCAGGCATGGTGCGTTTGC
>DATLCW010000182.1:0-8518 GCA_035526195.1 Bryobacteraceae bacterium | reverse complement strand
CGCCAGAATCGCCCGGGAGATCACATCGATCAGCGGCATCGGCGTGGGCGTCATTATCTCCGACACTTTTGGACGGCCCTGGCGCGAGGGCTTGGTGGACGTGGCCATCGGCTTATATGGATTCGCCGCCGTCAGTGATTGCCGAGGTCAGTGGGATGCTCATGGTTATCCGCTGCAGGCCACGATCCTCGCCGACGCGGACCAATTGGCTGCCGCCGCCGGACTGGTATTCCGGAAAACCGAAGCGGTTCCCGTGTGTTTGATTCGTGGAGTCCGCTTCACGTCTGGAAAAGGTACCGCGCGAGATTTGGTGCGGTCACCGGAGAAGGACTTGTTCCGCTGACGACCGGCCGTTCAAACGCCCACGACGCGGAACCGGGCCGAGTGGGCTTTGTATCGCCGATTCAGGCCAATTGCCAGTGCGCACATTGCTTCCAGGGCGCGCGCGTGCCTCAAAGGGCCGCCGTCCAGAACGCGCAATCCGGACAGAGTCGATGCAACATCGATGACGCGAGATCGGGCCGCCGGGAGGTCCCCGCATACCACCAGGTCGCAGGCGAGGGGAGTATCGACTTCAGCCAGAATATGAGCCGAGATGGTTTTAAAAGCGGCCACCAGGGGGATTCCAGGCGGAAGGTGGGACGCGAGATGTTCGCTCCCCGAGTTCTCCGGCAACTGCTGCAGGGCTACTACGCCGGATTCGAAGCGCAATGGTACGGTGGTATCGACGACGGCGGAACCCTCTTTCCAGAGCGGCCGGCACTCGTCCAGCAAGCCGCTGGCGCGATCGAAGGGAACGCACAGAAACACGAGGTCCGCCTGGGCGAGAATCGCCGTATTCTCGCCGCCGCCGATGGCGGCTCCCGGCAGGCGTTCGAGCAAAACGGTGGCTTTTTCCCGAGCCTTGGCCGCATCCCTGGACCCGATCATCACCGGGAAGCCGGAAGCGGCAAAGCGCAAGGCGAGCCCCTGTCCCTCCTTGCCTGTGCCGCCCAGCAGGGCGATCGTTTCCTTACCAAGCTGATTCATGGCTAGAGAAGACGACTATAGCAGGCGGGCCTCCATTGTTTTCGCGAACCCTCTGGGCGTATACTCATCGGGATGATTGCGCTTCCCTGTGAAATGCGCACCGTCTGCCGAACATGAACACACTTACCAGAAGAGAATCGATGGCTGCCATGGCGAGCCTTGCCGCGACGAATCCGAAGCCGGTCTTTGACGCCCACGTCCATATCTGGACCTCTGATTTCGCCAAGTATCCGCTGGCGCCGGGTTTCTACCCGAAGGACTTTTCGGGGATACCAAGCATCACAGCCGAGGAACTCATGGCGCACGCCGCCCCTACAGGCGTCACGATGATCAATCTGGTGCAGATGACGTGGTACGGGCTGGACCACAGCTACATCCTGGATGTGATCCGCAAGCAACCGCGGCACTTCGTGGGTACGGGCATTGTTCCGGCGTTTAGCGATGCAACGCTGGCAAGTCCCGATCTGGCGATGGTGGAACTGGCCAAAGGCGGGATCTACGGGTTTCGGCTCCTGGGGAGGAAGAACGCGCCCGGCGGAGGCACCCGATGGATGGAGCACCCGGGCTACGACAAGATGTTCGGCGCCGCCGCCCGGCACAACCTCGCGCTGAGTTTTCTGATGGGCCCCGACGACCTTCCGGAGGTCAACCGCATGTGCACAAAGCACCCGGAGGCGCCGGTGATTATCGATCATATATGCCGCATCGGGGCGTCCGGCAAGATCGAAGAAGATGCCGTAGCCGCATTGTGTCAAATGGCGCTCCATAAGCACGTCCTGGTGAAGGTGGGGGCGTTTTACGCGCTGGGTGCGAAGCGGCCGCCCTATACGGATCTGCTCCCGCTGATCCGCCGCGTGGTCACCGCCTTCGGCCCGGAGCGGTGTATGTGGGAAAGCGATTCGCCCTTCCAGATACAAAAGCCCCACTCCTATGCGGCTTCGGTGGCGCTGATTCGGGACCGTGCGGACTTCCTCAGCGCATCCGACAAAGAACGGATTTTGTTCGGTACGGCGGACCGCTTCTTCCGGCAGCGGCTGCGGTAGACGCTATAGAATGGACTTGCAGCATCATGAAGTTCCCTGGTTCTCTGTCGATCATGGCCATCGCGCTCAGTTTTGCCACGGTGGCGTGGCCGGCCGAGGCGACGCCTAACACAGACGATCGCGATACCGCTAGGTGGGTAATGCGCAAAGGCGGTCGCGTGCTGCTGAGCGGCGCCACGGAATATATCAGCGATCCTTTTGAGCTCCCGGAAGGAAAACTTCGGATCGCCGGTGTGGATATGCATGGAACCGCCGTTGATGCGAAAGAGATGGAACCTCTCGGTAAGCTCCCGGAGTTGCGGGAAGTCTTTATTCCGTCGCGGGTCTGGAGCCCCACATTCGACAAAAAGGGCGTCTTTGGCGATGAGATGTTTGACTACTTTGCCAACTCCAGCAAACTGGTCAAATTCGAGGCGGGACTCACGACTCTCGCTTATCTTCGGCTGGGAGAATCCGGAATCCAGCGGCTCGCGCGCTTGCCCCAGCTCAAGGATTTGCGCATTTGCCTGGTGACGATCAAGAGCCCCGCGACGCTGGCGCCGTTCGTCAACATGGAAACTCTCGATCTGAATGACGCGAACATCACCGACGAGATGATGCCCTCACTCGCCGCGATGAAGCGCCTGCGGCGTCTCACCATGGTTGGTACGCTGGTCACCGATGATGGATTGAAATACCTCCGCGACCTCACCGAGCTCGAGGAACTGGACCTGTACGGCGTCAAGATCTCAGACGCCGGCATCCAGCATCTGAAGAACCTGAAGAAGCTACGACGGCTGAATTTGCTGGGCGCACAGATCACCGATGCCAGCGTCGACACCCTGATAGGATTCCGGGAATTGCGCGACCTGAACGTCTATCGCAGCCGTCTGAGCAACGCGGGAATCGCGAAACTGCAGAGCTTACCGAATCTTCGAATCCTGGATGCGCGTTATTCGGAAGTAACGGCCGCTGGTGTGGATGCCTTACGCGCCGCCAAACCCGGGTGCCATATAAAGTTTGTGGCAAAGACGGCGCCGGTGGCCGCAGTGAAGGGCGCGGAGGGGCCTCGCGGCTCCTCAGTAAAGGCAATGTCGGCCTGGATTCAATCGCTGGGAGGTCAAGTGCGCCTCACGGGCGGACAGATCCGCTCGATTTCGTTCGCGCGCGTTTCTTTCACCGACGCCCAGGCTGCCCAGTTGAAGGCGTTACCCGCTCTTGACAAACTCGATCTGGAAGCGACGGATGTGGGCGATATCGGTCTGGCCGCAATCAGCCGATTGACCACGCTGCGTGACCTCAACCTTCGCTACACATCCGTTTCCGACCGCGGGCTCGCGAGTCTGAGCAGCCTTCATGGGCTGCGCCGGCTCGCATTGTCGGGTACGCTCGTCCGTGGTCCAGGATTGAAGGAACTGGGTACTCTTACCGATCTCGGAGAGCTCGATCTCAATTCCACCCAAATCACAGAGGAAGCGCTGGCGCACACCGTAAATCTGCGGAATCTGGAACGGCTGGTGCTCAGCAACACCGACCTCACCGATGCCGCATTGGAGCACCTCGCAAAGCTGCCGAAGCTCGCCAGTCTGGATTTGAGAGGTGTCGACGTCAGCGATGCCGGCATGACGCGCCTGGCGAACCTGCGAAACCTGCGCGACCTGAATCTCAGTCACGGCCGCTTCAGCGATAAGGGTCTGGCTGCTTTGAAAGCATTGCCTCATCTCGAGCGGCTGCGCGTGGTACGGGCAAACGTGACCGACGCGGGCATGGTTCATCTGGCGGAAATTAAGACTCTGCGGTCTCTCATGCTGGATCATACAAAGGTTACACACAACGGGATCCGGTTGCTGGGCGCCCTTGCTCTGGAAGAACTAACACTGGACAGCACCGACGTCGGAGATTCAGGCGCGGCGGTTCTTGCGGCCATCCCCACGCTAAAATTACTGGACCTGTACCATACGTTGATCTCCGAACAGGGATACAAGCAGCTTAAATCCTCCTTGCCTAAGTGCCAGCTCCTATGGGAGAAGGATTCGGCTCTCCCCACGCGCCGCCATCTGTGATCCTATGTTTTCGCGCCGCCAGATCTTTTTGCTTTCCCTATCCCCGGCTTTGCGGGCTGCCGGCGGCAATGCCGACTGGATCGTAGCGCTGGGCGGTCAAGTGAAAAGGGACGCCTCCGGGAATGTGACCGCGGTAAACCTTGCAGGCACCTGGGTGAACGATTCGGAGATGCTCGATCTCCCGGCATTGCCTCATCTGGAACGTCTGGACCTTTCCCATACGCGAATATCCGATGAGGGGTTGCTGCATTTGAAGCCGGCCCGGCGCATTCAGGATCTGAACCTGTTGTACGCTGAGCAAATCACCGACCAGGGGATGAGCGCCATCAAGGACTGGAAGCAGCTCATCCGCTTAAACGTTCGTGGAACCCGTATCGGCGACGGTACCTTAAGCATCGTGGCGAAGCTGTCCCAATTGGAATCGCTCGACCTCGCAAATACGGCAATCACTGAGAACGGGCTCGAAGGCCTCATCCCACTCACGCGCATCAAACATCTGGCAATCGGAGTTACCCGGGTCAATGACGGAGCCATGGAAGTCCTGCGATTTCTGACGACGCTCGAGTCGCTCGACATCGGCGGTCCCCGCGGCGCCGGCCGTAACAACAATCAGCGAGGGCGTTCCACCGGTCTACCGGAAGGATTGTTGCGGGCACTCGGCGAGCTTACTCACCTAAAGGTGCTCAAGGCTGGCCATACCCCGGTCGGCGCCGATGAGCTTCGGAAGCTCGCCGCACCTCTGGCAGGCGTGCAAAGACTCGGGCTCGAGGGATGCTCGCAAGTGGATGACATGGCCCTGAAAGAACTGGCCGGCTGGCGCGGGTTACTTTATCTCGACGTGCAGGATACCGCGGTTACGGCGGCGGGAGTGGAAGCGTTGCGCAAGCAAAAACCCAGCCTCAAAATTCTACATACCACATAGGTGATTACGTCAAAAGTCCCGGAAGCTTTTTGGTAGCGGTGGGGAAGCTCCCGAGGTTCGCATCAAGCACTCCGTCCGTCAACGTCAAATACAGATCGCCGATCGTGCCCGTCGACCGTGTATGGCGGCCCATTGTCAGCCGGTCCTTCGACCCGGCGAGCAGCGCGATCATCCCGCTGGCCTTATGAATATTGGCTTCCGCATGTTCATGTACAAACACCGCCAGCGTATTATCCAACACGGTCCCGGCGCCTTCTGGAATAGACTTCAGCTTACCGGTCAGATACGCGAATTCTTCCACATGCCAGCGGCAGATGTCGCGCAGAATGCGCTGCCCTTCGGCTCCGGTGGCGCCCGGGGCTTTTCCGTCTTTGTGCGTGTAGTCGTGGTGCCGGGCAGCCGTGTGGCCGAGCCAGGGGAAACGCGCCAAGCCCTGACATTTGGTCAGCATGTAGCTTGCGACGCGGGTCTGCCGCGTGGCGAGCGCATACGCCAGCAAATCGCTTTGGATCTTGGCAATTTGCGGCCAGTCCTTCATGTCGAATTCCTCGCTCGGAGGCATCACCTCCCGGTATTCGGGCGGCATCGACGCGATGGCCCGCTCCAGATCGCGAACCGATGCCAGGTGCTCATCCAGCCGGCGCGAATCTTCGGTTGGCAAACCCTTCTGCAGCAGCGCCGCATTTTCGCGAACCGAGTCCAATATACTGCGCTTGCGCCGGATCCAGCCTTCCTCTTTCGCGCCGAACAGACGATCGAAGAGGCGATGAGGAATCTCCTCCGGCGGCAGGGGACGATCGGGACCAGCCCAGCTCATGTTACGCTGCATCGCGCCGCCGAATGATTCCTGGGACACCCCGATCTGGAGGGAACGGAATCGGGTGTCCGATCCCATCTTCCGGGCCACTATCTGATCGAGTGATGCGCCACCCGGCCCGCGGCCAGAAAAACGCGTACATGTCATCACCCCGCTCATGGCGGTGGAATGGCCGTCAAATGCCGTATTGACAATCGCGGAGTTGTCCAGGCCGCTGATCACGTGTACATCATTCTTCAACCGCGCCAAGGGGCTGAGACAAGGCGTCAGTTCGTAATCCGGGCCGGTGGCATCGGGAATCCAGTACCTTTCCGGAATGCCGTTGCCGTTGAACCAAAACACGAATCGCCGACCGATCTGCTGGCCCGTATTCGTATCCGCGGCATAGGCCGTTCCGTTGCTGTTGAACATCGAGGCCAGCGGAGGCAGCCCCACCATCACCGGACCCTGGGCCAGCGACAATCCTTTCAGAAACAAACGGCGGGAAACCCTAATGCGTTTTGTGATTACGTTCGCCATTGGCGCTCCTCTGTACGGTATCATCGCGAGTCTTAACTAAGGATACGAGTAATTCCTGAAAACGGAAACCCGAGCTTCGGAACTCTTCCAGGCTACGGCGAATTCGGGGAGCGTCGGCGCGTGTTTCATGCCGGCCGCTCATATATCGAAACACCTGCTTTACAATGCATTCCTGGCATAATTCGCTGCCGGCCAACAACTCTCCCAGCCGGCGGGAATCCGAGAACCGGGAATCCGGAACACCCGCTATCTGGCCGGAGAGATCCAGGTCCAATTCGACTTCCTTTTTGGGCACCTTCGCTTGATGCACGTCGGGATAGAACAACAGCTTCATTTTCTCGCGCCGCGCTCCGATGGCGTCGAATTTCTCAAGACCGAAGCCAATAGGATCAATCAGGCTGTGGCATCCCGCACAAGCATTGTTGGTAGTGTGCGCCGCCAGCCGTTCGCGATTGGTCACCGGGCGATCCTCATGGACCGAGGGTAGGTTCGTATCCACCCCGGGAGGAGGCGGCGGAACCTGCTGGCAGAGAAACTGCTCGCGGATAAAGAGTCCACGGGCGGTAGGAGCGGTGTCCTCAGGCTTGCTGGTCAAAGTCAGAAACAACGCTTGTCCCAAAAGACCGGGCCGCTCCTGATCGGCGGGAAAGTCGACCCGCTCGAAATCGCGGGCAGGCGCAGGCACCTTGTAAACGGCGGCCAGATCCGAATTTACAAAACCGTAGCTGGCGCGGAAGGCATCCATAAAGTTCCGGCCATTCCATACCAGGTCGCCCACGAACCGCCTGGCCTCTTCGGTCATCGCGACAACCAGTTCCCGGCTGAACATCGGAAAAGTTCTACGCTGGCGGGCGGAAGCAAGGGCGCGGTCAAATCGCAGCCATTGCGTCACAAATTCGTCGAGTCCCCGTTTTGCCTTGGGGTCGGCGAGCATACGTCTGGCGGCGCGCTCTACGCCGTCAGGGGTATCCAACTCGCCGCCGGCGGCGCTGTTTAGCAAAGCGTCGTCCGGGGTGCTGTTCCACAGAAAGTAGGCGAGGCGGCTTGCAGTGGCGTACCGTTTCCATTCCGCGCGCGGCGTGCTATCCATCCAGAACAGGAACGAAGGCGCCTGCAGCATCGCCTCGACCACGGAATGGGCGCCGTTCTGAAAATTAGCTTCGCGGCGGAACATCGCTTCATAGCGCGCGACCTCTTCGGGCTGCAAAGGCCGGCGAAACGCCCGCTGGCCGAACCGGCGAATAAATTCCAGCCGGCAGGATGATTCCTTTCCACCGGTGTAATCGCAGGGAATCAAGTGCCGCGAATCGCCTCGCCGGAATGCGTTGTCCGCCAGCCGCTCGGCCTCCTGGCTGTACGCCTCGATGAGGGTTGGGGAAAGGGATTGCGACTGGTATTGGTTCTTAAAACCGTCGACGAAATCCTCGGGAGCGAAATGGGTACTCACGTCGGTAGGTTCGTGCAACAAATCGCGGATGGTATTGGCGTATTGTCGATGCGTGAGACGCCGCAGCACGACGGCCGGGGCGGCCCCATAGCTTCGTGATTCCGAGCCCTTGTAGAGCGCGGCCTGCCTGATTTCCTCATCGGACATCGCCGCGAGGTAGGCAATCCACTGTTTTAGCAGTAACTCTTCGCGGCTGTTTTTTTTAATCCGCTCTCCCCCGGTGTGTTGGGTACGGTTGGTGGGCTTGAGCAAGAGTGCTGAAGTTTCCGGGCGCTGCCGGTTAACCAGCCCTACCAGGGATTTACCAAATGCCGTAATCCGCTGGGCAGAGGCGCTTTCTTCCGGAAAGTGAAGCCGCGTCCCGGAGGAAACTCCGTCCGGGTTGTGACAATTATGGCAGCCCGCCTTTAACAATGCGGGGTACAGCCCTTCCCTGAACGGCACCGGGGGTTGAGAAGCGGCGAAAGCGCCCACCGTTAGGAACAACATGCAGATAGCCCGCTTCATGATGCCTGGACCCCACCTGTCACTGTATCAAATCTGTTGGGCGAGCCCCGTGGGAAGCAGGCGCCTGGGTGCGCGTCTCGAAAGTGAAGATCAGCTGGTTTTCTTTTTTTAGGGGCAAATTACCTAGCGTATATGATACGCTAGGACAGGAGGCCCTTTCTGACAACAAAACCCACCTCTCTGGAATCGCTC
>DATLCW010000176.1:0-6388 GCA_035526195.1 Bryobacteraceae bacterium | reverse complement strand
CGACGACTATGGCAAAGGGCACACTCCCAACATCGCCATGGAATTCAATGAGGCGCAGCTCCTGCGAAAAGTGGATGCATTCTTTGCCCATGCGAATGTGCGTCCTTCGCCGCCCACGGCGCAACTTCGGCGCCAGGTCATGGAGACTCCCAGCCGGGAAGCCGGCAAACGCGCCGGAGTTCCCTATGCCGAGGTCTTCTATGCAATCGACGAGTGGGATCATCTGCCGGGGCTCAAAGATTACCTGGTGCAAAATGCGAGGCCCAAATGAAAGTCGCTCTCTTCCTCCTTTGCACGCACTGGCTCAACGCCGCGCCGCTCCCCCTGGTGGCGATCCCGCCGGGACGCGTGATGCTTGTGATCGAGCCGCATCACGATGACCACACAACGGATTACGGCATGGGAGGGCTCATCGCCAAATTCACCGATGCCGGCTACGAATCCTGGTACGTGCGCGCGTCCAATGATGAGAAGGATGGGGCGCATGGGTATCCGCATAACGACATGATCAACCTGCGTGAATCCGAGGCGGCCACGCGGATTCTGGGCATGAAAGGCGTCTACAGCCTGAACTGGCGCAATGATTACATGGACCCGACGCCGCTGCTCGAACTGCGCGCCCAGGTGATTCTGTTGCTCCGCAAGCACCGGCCCGACGTTGTCCTGAGCCACGATATGTGGGGCCATTACGACCGCAATCCGGATCATCGTAAAGTGGCCTGGGCGGTAGCCGAAGCGGTGTGGATGGCGGGCCTCGCCAGCGTGCATCCGGAACACCTCGCCGCCGGACTGAAGCCCCACCGCGTGCCCCATCTCTTTCTGAAAGCGCGCGTGGATTACGGCCGCGGGCATCAGCCGAACGCCGCGGTGGAGCTTACCGAAAGCCAGGTCGCGCGAAAAAGGAAAGCCTACGTCGCCCACCTCAATGTGTATGCGAGTCCGAACATGGCGCGCAGCGTCCGGCAACAACTGCAGGCGCAAAAACTCACCGTGCCCGAACTTGCCGGTAAGACGGATGAAGAAGCAGCGGTGCTGATCGAAGAATGGCACATGGATTGGATTTCAAGAAAGCGCGGCGCGGAGAACGGAGTGCGGTACGCCGAAGTATACTGGGTTCGCGACGAGTTCGACTACCTTCCGGGCCTCCAAAACTACATTAAAGAAAATGCGGTGAAGCGATGATTTTGTTTCTATTCCTGATGGCCTCCCTCGCCAGTGCCAAGACCGTGTTGGTGGTGACGGCCGACGCCTCGGATTTCGTGCTGGCCGCCGGAGGCTCCATCGCCGCGATGGTGGAGAAAGGCGATCGCGCGATCCTGATTCGTGTCACCAACGATGACAAGGATTCCTGGAATCTATCCCCGGAGGAGACCGCGTTGCGGACGAAAGCGGAGGTAGAGCAGGCCGCTAAAATCCTCGGCATCGCCCACGTGCATTCCCTGGGCTACCGCGCCGGCGAATTGGGCGGCGTCTCCCCCACCGAAATCCGCGACCGGATTCTCTTTTACGTGCGCCTGTTAAAACCGGACGTAATGATTATTCCCAATCCTTACGCGGAGTATGTGGAAGTGCTCGATCGCCACTACACGGGCCTGGCCGCCGAGGAGGCGCGGCGAATCGCCTCGCTGCCCAACCATCAGCCGCCTCATGGCGAAGTGGGGCTGCAACCGCACGTGGTTCGAGAGCTGTATTACTACGCCCAGCCTTTCGATCCCGGAAGGCGGGAAGCCGAGAGCACCGCCACCTTCACCCCACAGCCCAAAGTGATGGACATCGCACCCGGCTTCAACAGGAAAATGCGCGCCGCGCAGGCCTTGAAGACGATCAATTACAGCACGGCCATGCGCATCCGCCAGCGTCTGGAGGAAAGCGGCCGTAAATTGCCGCTGCTGGATAAAGCCGACGAGACGGCCGTCGCCAAGCTGGTGGAGATCAACGTAAGAAAGCTGGCGGAAATCGCGGCAAAAAACTCCCCGCACCAACAGGCGGAGGAATTTATGTACGCCGGCCCCGACTTCCAGATTCCTGCCAAATTGCGCTAAATTCAGTCACCGCCGTGGCAGGAATCTCTTGGGAATCATTGCCGTCACGGTCCCGAAGTACGTCACGATCTGATGCTTCACCGCGCCTCCCATCAGCAGATGCGCCTCGGGAACGGTGAGCTTGTACTCACTGGTCAGCCACGCGATCATGTCGGAGTTCGCGCTGCGAACCGCCGCATCCATGCTCGACGAAAACTCCGGCTGGCTGGCGATCGAAATGATATACTCCGCGTTCTCTAAACGAGGAATGGAAATCCGCCGGCCTTTGCGCACTTTCACCGTGAATTGCACATCCAGGGAAGTCTCCACGCCGCTTCCCAAGCCTTCCCCATCGCCCTGCAGGGCATGTCCGTCGCCAACATAAAAATACGCGCCCTTGTGATAAACAGGGAAATACACGGTGGCCCCTTCCACCATGTCGTTGTAGTCCATGTTGCCGCCGTAGCTGCCGGCCGGCCCTGAGGTCTCCACTCTCTCGCCGGGGGGCGCGACTCCGATGCATCCCAGCATCGGCCGTACCGGTAGTTCAAAGCCCGTGCCCTCCAACAACCGCGGACGCGCCATGCCGCGCTTCAAATCCAGATCCCAGGGAATCAGGTCCGCGCGGCCCGGACGCAACACATCCATTTTGTAGAAGTTCTTGTAAAGGCCTTCGGTGGAGTTAGCTCCCAACACCGCCGGACTCAGCCTGTAGGAGGTATAGCCATAATTCCGGTTGAGCCGCACTTTGTCCAAATGCACTTCGAGTGTATCGCCGTAATCGGCCTCCTCGATAAAGAACGGCCCCATGAGCGGATTGCCCGACTCCGGATACACGTAGGGGTGCTGGATATGCTTGACGCCTTTCCAGTCGGCGCCGCCCGAATCCCAGGTGCGCGTAATTACCGTATCGCCGGAATGAATCCGCGCCACAGGCTTCTTGAACGCCGAAAAGACCCGCGAGTGGTGGTCCGGATAAATTTCGTGCGTGGCCGCCATCGCCATGGCCGAAAGGAAGACAAGATGGATCATGCGGGATACGATACCACGCCAGGGAATCACTGCTTGAACCGCCGTCCCCGCCGGCGTAGGTAATACGAACATGGACTTTGAAAAAAATCCTGGTATCGGGCGTCAACCGTAAGTCGCCGGGGTTTTTCTCCGGCAAATTAGTGCCGCTCCCTTCGCATTCCACACCCCCGGCTCGATAAGACCTGTATGACCACTGGCATTAGAAGTAGTAAGGGTCTCTGGGCTGTAGTCTTCCTGAGCGGCGCATCGCTTCTGGCGCAGCCCGGTACCTACCTCAAGACCCTAACCACGGAATCGCGAGGCGGCGGCGTAGGAGCGTCGGCAGGCATCAAACGCCAAAATCCGGATCGCGGGCATCTGCTCCTGGTCTATCCCGCCCCTCCCGGTAAAGCCGAAGTGAGCCAGCTTGCCGCGCTCGATGTTCAGGTCGTTCAGTTTGTACCAGAGCGCGGACTGATCGTATCCATCGCCGATCTTTCCGCCATTCAGGACCTGCGTTTGGAGTGGGTGGGGCAATTGCGGCCGGAACAGAAGGTGAGCCCGGCGCTGGTCGATAGCGGGCTGCTCTCCGCGCCCGCCGGTGACGCTACGGAGCAACTGCTGCTGGTGGAGTTCTACAGCGATGTTTCCCGCGGCGGTATGCTTTCGATCATTGCGAACGAGGGTTTGCAAACGCGGGACAATCCGGATCTGGTGAGCTGGCAATTGCTGGTTAGGGGCTCCGCGTCCCGGCTGGCCAGGCTGGCGGAATGGGACGAAGTGGCGTACCTGTTTCCCGTATCGCGCGAGTTGGCCGACGGGCGTCCTGTCGAGGCTTGCGCGGGTGCGTTATCGACAGCCGGCCGGATCGGCCAGATTGTCGCAAAGGTGAGTGAAGGTTGGGATGGCGTGGGCCGCAACGCCGCGGATGCCGGTTATTATTTTTCTTCTTATACAGGGCGTCTTTCTCCGGAGCAGGTGCGGGGCGAAGTGTTACGGGCCATGCAGGAGTGGGCCAGGCAGGTGAAGGTCACGTTTACCGCGGCGCCGGCTGCCGCCAGCATGCGCACCATTAATATCCTGTTTGGAGCGAGCGATCACGGAGATGGTTATCCGTTCGACGGCCCCGGTAGAACACTGGCGCATACTTTTTACCCGGCGCCGCCAAATCCCGAACCCATTGCCGGCGACATGCATCTGGACGACGATGAGCCATGGCAACTGGGAACGAATATCGATCTTTACAGCGTCGTGCTGCATGAACTCGGTCACACGCTGGGGCTGGGGCACTCGGACAACCCGGAAGCGGTCATGTATCCTTACTACCGCCGCGTTTCTGTTCTCCACAGCGAGGACATCAACACGATCCGGGAATTGTATGCCACCCAGGATGGCACGCCCGCGATCCCTCCGGCTGGGGCCGCGCTTCAACTGGTAATCGCGGATTCATCTTCCGCCTCTACGCAGAAGGACCAGATCGCAGTCAGCGGAACCACTACCGGCGGAACGGCTTCCGGCCAGGTAAGTTGGGCGAACAACCGCGGAGGCTCGGGCACGGCGCAAGGTTGGAGACCGTTCCGCGTTGACTCGATACCTCTTCAGACGGGCGGGAATGTCATTACATTCACTGCCGTTGATTCGGCGCAAGGCCGCGTGACACAACAGATCCGGGTAACTCGAGAATCGCCGGTAGTGGCTGCCTTGCAGTTGAGCATTGCTCAGCCCGTTCCAGCTACGCAGGCGGACCAAATAGCCCTCAGCGGAACCACCAGCGGCGGGACGCTTTCCGGCCAGGTGAGTTGGGCGAATAACCGCGGTGGCTCGGGCACGGCGCAGGGTTGGCGCCCGTTCAGCATCGCCTCGGTAGCTCTCCAAACCGGCGAGAACCTCATCACATTGACCGCCGTTGATTCCGCCCAAGGGCGGGCGGCACAGGAGATCCGTATTACGCGCGAATCCAGTTCTCAGCCGCTCAGCCTCCGCATTCTCTCGCCTGTCTCCACCGGAGTCTTCTACACCAGCTCACAACCGCTGATCACGCTCTCCGGTTCAGCCGGACCCGCCGCGCGGGTTTCGCGAATCCAATGGGTAAGTGACCGCGGCAGCGGAGGCTCTGTGGCCGGCAGCGCCAATTGGACGACCAGCCCCATTCCGCTCGATCCGGGTCTGAATCGCATCACGGTCACAGCGAGCGATTCCCAGGGTCAGATGGTGTCCGCGACTCTCGAAGTTCAATATGCGCTGGCTTCCGATACCGTCGCCCCTACGTTGACGGTGCTATTTCCCGCGCTCTCGACGCTATCGGTTTCGCAACCGGCCATTACCCTGATAGGCTCCGCCAGCGACAACGAGGCAGTGCGTGAAGTGGATTGGATCTCCACCGGCAATCGCGCCGGGAAAGCCACCGGCACCATCAGTTGGCGCATCGTCGACTATCCGCTGTTGCAAGGGGTCAACAGCATCATGATTCGAGCCTACGACGCAGCCGGCAATATGTCCTGGCGCTCTCTTTCCATCACCCGCCAGTAGCGCTATCGCAGGCCTTTCTTCTTCAGATAGAGAATCAACGCCGCCGGATCGTCGCTGATAATCGCATCGGACTTCGCCTCAATCAGTTTGTCCCACTGTTGGGGCGTGTTCGCGGTCCAGGGAATTACCACCAACCCCGCCTCATGGGCTGCCTTCACCAGCGCGGGCGTGACGATTTTCTGGTGCGGAGAAACAATGCCCGCTCCCGCCTCTCTCCCAAGTGTTACGAAATCCTTCGGCCCCGGCTCATACAGGGCCGATAAGCGAACCTTCGGCAACAGCTTCTTCATCGCATGCAGCGTTCGGAAATCGAACGACTGTACAATCACGCGGTCGATCAGATTATGCTTGCGAATCGCCGCCGCCAACAGCCGCGCAAATTCCTCTGGACTTGGTGTAAGCGCGGGCCTATCCGGATAGATCTTGGTCTCGATGTTAAAGTCGAACCTGCCGCGTGGAGCAAGGGCGAGCACTTCGTCAAGCGTGGGCACGCGCGTTCCCGCTACGGTCCGCTGTTTGGGAAAGGCGGGATTTTGTTTGGCGCCGCAATCCCACTGCTTTACCTGTTGCAAAGTCATCTGCCGGATTACCGCCGGTCCCGCGGGACCTTCACAGATTAACGGATTCATCGTGGGGTCATGGGATACGACCAGCACGTTGTCTTTCGTGACGGCCAGATCCATTTCCAGCGCATCCACGCCGGTCTGGATGGCGTATTCAAACGCCGGTATCGTATTCTCCGGAAAGATCGCCCGCGCCCCGCGGTGTCCGTGTACCTGAATCATCAGCAACCCAGCCAAACACAGAATCATCAGCAAAGCATAACT
>DATLCW010000159.1:0-44109 GCA_035526195.1 Bryobacteraceae bacterium | reverse complement strand
GGCCGCCAGGTTCCGTTCCTTTGGATTGCCTATTATCTGCCGTACACCAAAGGATGGTTCGGTGTCTGTTCCTTCGGAATGCAGCCTCCGGAATGCAGCCTCGCGAAGCACGCCGCCGCGGCGCCAAAGAAAATCGGAAGGAGATCGGCAAGCGCGATGGCGCGCTTGCCGCTGCCATAGCCTCCAGCGATGGCATTCCCAGTAACACAACGATCTTTTGCGACCGCGAAGGCGGCGACGCGATCAAGGAAGGGATCGACTATTACGCCGGCTGGGTTACCGGACTAGCCCATCAGCGGGACGGCCGGCAAGGTCGGCATTGATCATTGATCTGGACAGCTCCATTTGCAGCGACCCCGGACGACGCATTTCCCCATCTGACCGAATCTGGACTTCGATCGGGCGTTAGATTCCAGGCCCTCGAGCCACGGTGAAGAGGGAACCAGATCGCCAAGCTCCTTACGGACCGTTCGCGAGTCCGGGCAGACGCTCGATGTCCGTGCCGTTTCCATAATCCCGTACGCCTAGCGCACCGGATATTCGATACTGGCGTCGCGCCACGGGACTCCCCTGCGGCCATTGAGATCGTAGACAATCTTGCCGGCGCGTATCGTCATCTCGCAGCCCAGACGCTCGGTGCCTTCGATCCGGCCGCCCCGGGTGTCCAAGTAACCGAATTTCCCGCGTTCCACGCGCAACACCGCCACGTCGGCGTCGGCGCCCGCGCCGATCTGCCCCAGTTGCGGCCGCCTGATCTCAGTGGCCGGGTTCGTCGTGGATTGGCGGATGACTTCCTTCAGCGGCACTCCCAGCGCCAGGAATTTTGACATCACGTTGAGCATATCGACCATGGCGCCGTTGATCGAGCCCGAGTGCAGATCGGTCGAGATCGAATCCGGCCAGAAGCCCTGGCGCACGAGTGGCTCGGCATTCGGAAAATGGAAGCTCCCCCCGCCATGACCCACATCGAATTTCACCCCCCTCTTCCGCGCCAGTTGCAGGTACGCCTCCACTTTCCCGCCCTTGTCGAGCAGCGGCGCCGGCCAGCGATAGAAGTGTGTACTGATGTCCCCCGGGCGCAACTTGTCGGTGATCAGCGTAGGATAGGGCTTCGCTGGCTCAAAATAACCGAAATCGACCATCACCGGCAGGTTCGCCAGGTTGCCCGCCTGTAACGCCTTATCGACGGATATGAAGTTCGGCTGCCGCCAGTGCGCTGTCTTGATTCCCACCACCACATCGGCATTCTTGCGTGCCATTTCCGCGACCAGCTCGGGGTGCATGTCAAACTGGTTCTGATCGGTTGCGTCATCGGCGCCGAGCATTCCCACGCCGATAATGTTGATCATGGCCAGAACGCGCGTCTGGGCAGTATCGATTATCCGCCGCCGAAATTCCGGAAAGTCGCGCCAGCCGGAAGTGCCCGCGTCGACCATGGTCGTGACTCCGGCTCGGAACCCGGCTGCGTCGGGCTGCACGCTGTGGTCGCCGCTCGCCGAGACCTCGTGTCTGATCCCCCAGAACACGTGGACATGGATATCCACGAGCCCCGGCGTAACATAAAGGCCGGAGACGTCGATCGTCTTTTTCGCGGCGCCTGGCAGGTTCCTCCCCACCGCTGCGATTTTCCCGCCGCGGATCGCCACGTCGCGCACGACGTCCACGCCATTCTTCGGATCGATGACGTGGCCGCCTTTCAGAATCAAGTCGTAGGGGCCTTCCTGGGCGAAGGCCATCGCCGTAAAGATCAAGATAGAAGTGAGTCTCATATTAGTTACTTGCTTTCCCTGGGGGGCATGTGGAGGAAAAGATGGGATCGGTGCATCCTCTCGCCAAGGTATACCGTGCCGTCCAGCCCAGTAGCCATGCTATCGAACTGATGGCCGCGCCAGGAAGAGAAGCCAGGAAAGCCGGCCCTGGTACCCTGATCCTGGCTAGGCAGCTTATGCAACGCCGTCCTATTGGACTGAGATCTGAACCCATGATCACAAGCAGATACTTTGGTGGTCAACATGCCAAAATAGGCTGCGGAGGCTTGCGTGCGAGCTTTGCTTGGTACCTTTGTAATTTTTTTCGTTCTCCTTGCACGGTCGAGTGCGCAAGTGACCGTGGGAATGTCGCAATACGACTACGAGCGCACAGGAGCCAATCTTCATGAGTGGATTCTTCATCCGTCGACCGTGAATTCCGCTGGTTTCGCCAAGCTGTTCTCGAGAAACGTCGATGCGAGTGTCTATGCGCTTCCGCTTATAGTCCCGAACCTGAACATCGCGGGCGAACGCCGGAATGTGCTTTTCGTGGCGACGATGGCGAACACCGTTTACGCATTTGACGCGGACGATCCTGCGCGAGTCGAGCCATACTGGTCGAAGAATCTGGGAACTCCCGCGCCGGGCGACAGTTGGATCGGCCCGGTCTATCACGGCATTCTCTCAACTCCTTTTATCGATGTGTCCACCGGTACTCTCTACACCGTCACAATGGTAGGGAAGGATAAGAAGTACAACCTGTTGGCGCATGCGTTGGACATATTCAACGGCACCCCAAAGTACAACTCGCCACAACTCCTGTCCTTTCCATTTGCCGGGGCGGAGACGCTCACCAACGTGAAAGGCGCCCTCCAGCGAGCCGGGCTGCTGATGAGGGATGACGTTTTGTACATTGCTTTCGCAAACATCGTGCCCGATCCGAACGATCAGCACTGGTCGCAGGAAGGGTTCGTTGAGAGTTTCAACGCACGTGATCTCAGCCAGCGTCTGGCGGTGTTTCAGAGTACGCCTACCGGCCGTAAGGGCGGGATATGGCAGAGCGGGCGCGGAATTGCCAGCGACGCCGCCGGCAATATATATGTCGCCACCGCCGGCGGCAAATACGACGGCATAACGAACTTCGGAAGCAGCGTCTTGAAATTTGCTCCGCGCTCTCTCAGGCTCACGGACTGGTTCACACCCAAAAACCACGAGTTTCTGTTTCTTCAGAACATCGACCTCAGCGCGGGCGGAGTTACGCTTATTCCGAACTCGCAGCTCATGTTTGCCGGTGGCAAAGAAGGTGTGATCTTCCTGCTCAATCGCGAGACGATGGGCAAACTGGAAGGTGAAAACGCCGGACCGCTACAGCGCTTCAAGGCTACGACGGGTTGCGGGCAAAAGGATTGTGCACAAACACTCGGAACGGCGTTCTGGGCGCGCAAAAATGATGGCGTGCTCTACGTGTGGGATCGGAATGACTTTTTGTATGCCTACGATTTCGTGAACGAGCGCTTTGTTACAACGCCCTCAGCCGTCAGCAAGGAGAAACGAGGAATGAACGGCGGGCCGGCCTTGTCGGCCAATGGCTCCGGCGCCGGGACCGGAATCGTTTGGGTTGCCACTACGCAATCCACGAAGAACGGCGGGCTTTCCCCCGGGACGCTCCGGGCCTTTCTTGCATCGAACATTGGCCAGGAACTTTACAATAGCGACATAAACGCCGCGCGCGACGCGCTTGGCGACTTCACAAAGTTTGCACCACCAGTCGTAGCGAATGGAAAGGTATACGTGCCAACGCAGTCGAAGGCGGTGGTTGTTTACGGGCTCCTTTGCGGCAAGGACGTGTCGCCGCTCGTACAAGTGCAAACCGGAAAGCCGGGCGCCCGAAAGAATGAGACCTACGTTCAGCCCATCACCGTCAGGAACACTTCGACACACGCCATCGGAGGGCCATTCGAGATTGCCGTGGATAACTTGACGCCGGGCGTTACTTTGAGCAACGCGACGGGTGTAACATCTTGCGCGAAACCGGGAAGTCCGGTAATGAGGGCAACCGGCGCCCCGCTGTGGCTGCTTCCTGGAGCCAGTTTCTCGACGGCCATGACGGTCAGAACGACGTCCACGATTCAGAGACTCAAGATACGGGTTCTCGCCGGGCACACTGCGGCAGCCTCGCACTGAGGCTCACTACGGCGCATCTATAAAACGGCGGCGGCAGATCCCCAAATACGGGGCAAGGGACGCGCGGGGCTCTGCCCTTCCCCTTGGATGGGCCGCACCAGCCATGGTTGGGATAGAATCAATGAACTAATATGGCACTGCCGGCCGGCGCTCGAGTGGGCGTATACGAGGTCTCCGCTCTGCTGGGCGCAGGCGGGATGGGCGAAGTGTACCGGGCGCGCGATCCCAAACTCGGACGGGACGTGGCCATCAAGGTGCTGCCCGAGCTTCTCGCCGCGGATGCCCAACATATGGCGCGCTTCGAGCGCGAGGCGCAGGTGCTGGCTTCGCTGAACCACCCCAACATCGCCACCGTTTATGGCGTGGAGCAGAACGCGCTGGTGATGGAACTGGTGGAAGGCCAGACGCTGGCCGATCGCATCGCCGCGGGCGCTCTGCCCATCGAAGAGGCGCTCCTCATTGCACGCCAGATTGTCGAGGGTTTAGAGGCGGCGCACGATCGCGGCATCGTGCATCGGGACCTGAAGCCGGCCAATGTGAAGATTACTCCCGCCGGCGTGGTCAAACTGCTTGATTTCGGACTGGCGAAGGCGGCGGATCCAGCCCCGTCGACGTCCCGTCAACTGGCGATCTCGCCGACGCTGTCCATGGCGATGACGCAGGCGGGCATGATCCCGGGCACCGCGGGGTACATGTCGCCGGAACAGGCGCGCGGCAAACCGGTGGACCGCCGCACGGACATCTGGGCCTTCGGCGTGGTGCTTTACGAAATGCTGACCGGCCGGGCGCTGTTCGCTACCGGCGATACCGTGACTGACATCATCGCGGCCGTAGTGACGCGCGAGCCCGGGTGGGACGCGCTGCCCGCGTCCGTGCCCCCGCATATCAGGCGCCTACTGGAGCGCTGTCTGCGCAAAGACGTAAAGACGCGACTGCAATCCATTGGAGAGGCACGGATCGCGATCGATGAGCCGGCCGCCATGGCATTAGCCGTGCCTGGGCCCCCGCCAGCCGAAGCCTGGCGCCGGTGGCTCCCCTGGGCGATGGTAGCTGGCGTAGCGATCCTTGCGGGCGCCGGCTGGTGGCGGGCCACGCGTCCGCCCGCGCTACGTCCGCTGGTCCGGTTGAATGTGGAGATGAAGCCCGACGCACCACTGCCTAATTCTGTCGGCGCCGGCGCCGGCGGCCTGATGGCCCTCTCGCCCAATGGCACGCGTCTCGTGGTTACCCTGCGGGGCGCGGACGGCAAACTGCGGCTGCACACGCGCTTGCTCCATCAGAGCCAGCTTGCTCCGTTGGCGGGCACGGAGGATGGCAGCAGTCCGTTCTTTTCACCCGACGGCCACTGGATCGCCTTCGCCGCCGATGGCAGGCTCAAGAAGATCTCGGTGGAAGGCGGCTCGGCGGTAACTGTATGCGATGCGCCTAACATGCGCGGCGCAAGCTGGGGCGACGATGGAAACATCGTTCTTGCGCTGAATACAACCGGCGGTCTCTCGCGGGTATCCTCCGACGGAAGCAAGCCGAGAGAGTTGACGAAGCTCGATGAGGGCGAGCGGACCCATCGCTGGCCCCAGGTCCTTCCTGGAAGCGAAGCGGTCCTGTTCACCGCGCACAGTGTACCCAACACCTACGACACTGCCAACATCGATGTCGTGTCGCTCAAAACGGGACATCGAAAGACCGTGCAGCGCGGGGCATTTTACGGCCGTTATATGGCTCTCCCCAATGGGTTCGGACGCCTGATCTATATGCACCAAAACACGCTCTTCGCCGCCCCCTTCGACGTCGGCCGCCTGGCGGTAACCGGCACGGCGGTACCAGTGCTCGAAGACGTGAGCGGCGCCGGTAGCAGGGGTGGCGATTTCAGCTTTTCTTCGAGCGGAACATTTGTCTACCTGGGTAAGGAGACACAAGGGGGATGGATGATCTCCTGGCTCGACGCTTCAGGCAAGCGCCAGCCGCTGCACGCCATACCTGGCTCTTACTTCACGCCGCGTTTTTCTCCCGATGGCAAGCGGCTGGCGTTTACCCGGGCGAGCACCGTGGGATATGACCTTTGGGTAAAGGATCTCGACCGCGATACGCCATCGCGCCTGAGCTTTCTCGATGGCACAAATGATTGGCCCGTCTGGTCCCCCGACGGCAACAATATTGTGTTCAAATCCACCTCCTCAAGCGGGCCGGGCTTGTATTGGATCCGCTCGGATGGGGCCGGCGCGCCGCAGCGTCTCTCCGACGGCAAACTGGACGAGACCCCCTATTCGATCTCGCCTGATGGGAAGCGGTTGGCTTTCTCCCGGCGCGGTAACGGATCCAGCGACCTGTTTACGGTGCCGATTGAGGGGGATTCCAGGCAGCCCAAACTGGGGAAGCCGGAATTGTTCCTGGGGACTCCGTTTGCGGAGGCGCACCCGGCGTTTTCGCCTGACGGGCGCTGGCTGGCCTACATGTCGCTGGAATCGGCGACCCCCGAGATTTATGTGCGGCCATTCCCGGGTCCGGGCGGCCGCTGGCAGATCTCGACCGGTGGCGGATCCTACCCCGTCTGGTCTCGCGACGGCGGTCAACTGCTGTTCAAAGGTCCTGACGATCGGGTGATGAGGGTGGGCTATTCGGTCCAGGGGGATTCCTTCCTTGCCGGGGCATCCCGGGTGTGGCCGGTGGCGCCGGTGATGACTTTCGGCAACTTGTCGACCTGGGATCTGGCGCCGGACGTAAGCGCCTGGCCGCCTTACTGCCGGAAACCGACACACAGAAGCCAGACACGCATCTCACATTTCTCTTGAATTTCTTCGACGAGTTACAGCGGCGTGCGGCCGTGGAAGGCAAGTAACAGATGCCCGGCTACCGTACTTTAACGCCTGGCCAAAGAGCACCCGGGACGGTGGTGTTAGCGTTATCCACAACGAATCCGGGAAAGGCGCGGCCGCTAATAGGAGCGAGTGTTTCCCCATCGCTGAAGGATCTCACCGTCGCAGTCGGAATAAAGGAGACAACCGCGTTGGATTGGCTGTTGCGCCGGGCCGCCCTCAGGGGTCTCGGCGCGAACGCCATCCGCGCGACTCGGCTGCGCCAGCCGGATTCACCGCTCTGCTCGTGCCGTTACAGCGCGGCGAGTTACTCGCCCCCCGAATACGTCATGGCTGCTCGATCTGATGCCGCAGATGCACGCCCTGCCACCAGGCACCCCGGTGGCGCTTAGACCCGGGACATCAGGGATCAACAGCGGAATCAGGGCAGCTCAGAATGACACCGGCAACGTCACGCTACCCGCACAACGCGGACATCCTGCCGTAGTAGAGTAATTTTTAATCACCATGCGATTACTCGCCCTTGCTTTTTTCACAGGGTCGCTTTGGGCCCAGACTCCGTGGGTTGTGCTGTTCGACGGTCTCTCGAAAGCGGGCTGGCGGGCGCCGGTAAGCACAGGATTTCCGGAGTCCAGTTGGCGGATCGACGGCGGTACGATCCACCCGGTGCCCGGCATCGTGATGGTGGATTTATGGTCCAGCGCGGCCTATCGAAATTTCGTTCTGGAGTTTGAGTTCAAGTTCGACCCCCAGGCAAATGGCGGAATCAAGTATCTGGTACAGGGCGGCATCGCGCTACGGCGGCGGGAGAACCGATGGTTTCGAGCCGGGGATTCGGAAGCTGAGCCCGGCGACTGGTATGCCGAAGCCACAAATGGGCTTGAATTCCAGATTGTCGACGACGCCGGCGAGGAGGCCAAGGATCCCAAGAGGCGTTGCGGGGCGATGTACGCTCTGGTTGCCCCCACCGATCCGCCGCCCATCGGCCCGGGCGTGTTTCACAGCGGCCGGATTGTGGTGCAAGGCGACCGCATTGAGCATTATCTCAATGGCCGCCGCGTGGTGCAGATCACGCTCGGATCGCCGGAAATGGAAGCGGCATGGGAAGCCTGTAAGCGTAGCGATATCCGCCGAATGCGGCCTATGGCAAAGCGCGAGACGCCCATCGCAATCACGCATCATGGCACGCAGGTCTGGTATCGAAACGTGAGGATTCAGGCTACGCCGTAAACGCGCCCTCACGACTTGGCCTGTAGGATCAGTTTCAAGAGGCGCTCGGTTGGCGCGGAGCCGGAGCGGGCAACCTGGCATACTCTTCCGCCGTGAGCGTAATTCTGGTAGACGAGCACCAGACCTCGCTCCGGGAGCACGATGATGTACTTGG
Organism: Bryobacteraceae bacterium; assembly: GCA_035526195.1. Lineage (GTDB taxonomy): Bacteria > Acidobacteriota > Terriglobia > Bryobacterales > Bryobacteraceae > CADEFT01. The sequence goes on along the minus strand of DATLCW010000159.1, from coordinate 35,980 downwards.
CCATCGCCCCACGCGCGCTGCAAGCTCCTCACCGGGAGGGCAAATCCATCCACCCACCAACAGTACGCATAGCTTTTGCCGGGCCGCGCTTCGGTTAACCGGCCTTTTCCGACTTTCGCATGGGCTCTCGTGCTTTCCACCACCCATTCGCGGGGCACGATTTGCTTCCCATTCCAGTTGCCGTGGCGCAGGTACAGATACCCGAAGCGCGCCATATCGCGCGGCAGACAGTCGAATGGGATAGGCGCGGCGAGTGGAGCGCGAAGATGGTGCCGAGCGCGTTAAAATCCCAATTGTTGTAATACCAGATCGAGCCGGCCCTCTCGCGCATAAATGCCGTACAACGCGCTGAGGAAGCTCTTACGAACCGAGCTGTCCTTGATGCGCTTGGCGGGATCGCCCCATTGAGCCACGGAGGGCTTGCTTACGCGCGACGGCCGTCAGTTGCTGGGAGGCGGAGCCGGCGGCGGGGGAGGTGGAGGTGGTGGAGGATTACCCCGTGTATCGCCGGGTAACCCGGGACCCGTGGCGCCTCCCGAACTGCCTGTGCCTCTTGGACCTCCGCCGCGGACGATCGTGATAATCGCATCGGTAATACCCCGAAAAACGCGATCGGCAATCACGCCTTTATCAACCGTGCTCTTCGCGAGCGACTCATTCCTGTAGACCCGCAGCACTTCGCCCGCTCCTACCAGACGTTCGGTGTTGCTGGGCTTCAAAGCATGCCGCACGGCGACAAGTCCTTCGGTCACCGCGATCACCGTGTTGTCTTCTTCATCCACCTGCACGTCGAAGATCGTACCGCGTACCGAGATCACCGCGGATGGCGTTTTCACGTTGTTGGGATTCGGCTGGCCACCGATCTTCTCGATGTGCACCTTGATCTTGCCGATGAGCACATCCACCAGATCTTTGAGGTTACCGGAGTTCGGACGAAAGATCAGCTTGGAGTTGGGATAGACCTCAAACGTGCTTCCATCGGAAACCTGAAACTGCGCGTACCCGTCGGGGCCGGTTGTGATCACCTGTTGCGGCTGGACCTTGTCGCCCTCAGCAAGAGCCCACGGATACCTTTCCCTTAGAACGGATACCTGTCCATTGAGTTTCGTCGCGGTGGCAACCGCATGGGAAGGGGAGAAAAAGGGAATCTGCGCCGGACACACCACCGCGAGAGCCGATACGATCAGCCCCACGAGCGCCCCCCGAATGGCTGTCCGAAGCATATTTTCCCTCAGTCTAGCAGGCACGGTAATATCTTCGTCGCGGGTCAGGGCCGTGCCACTAAACTTGCTAAGCAATCTTAGGGATATCACAGTTCCAGGCAAAAGTACATGTCCTTTCAACATTTTTGGCTATGGTAGCGGGGCACACTCGGGATAGAATAGGGACAAGCATGTGTCGGATTGCCACAATGAGGATGCCGGGGGCAAGGGTTGTTTGTCTCGCAGTCCTGATCCATGTATCGCTTATCGGCAGAATCCAGGCGCAGACTGCAGACCTCCACATGGAGTGGCGCCGGATCGGCAATGCGGTGATGGATCTTTCCCTGCCCTCGGTCGCGACCGGGCCTGTGAACCGGGTATGGTACTCATCCTCCGGGGAGGCGTTGTTCGCACATACGCGGAGCGGCCAGATCTGGGAGACACGGGATTTCGAAAACTGGACGCTAACGGTCCTCCGTATCGCGCCGGTCAAAATCACCATCGCCAACGCCGGATCGAAGCCGGAATGGAACGCGCGGGTCGAGCAGGCGAGCGGCAGAGGCTCGCGATACTATGCCATCGGCCGCTTCGTCTACCGCTCTGACGACGGGGGCGGTACCTGGACCAACGTCACTGGCCACCGCAATCAATCGATTCTTGGTGAGGGGCTTACCGATCTGGCGGTTTCTCCGAAAGAACCCGATGAGATCACCGTGGCCGGGGAGTTTGGGGTTTGGCGCTCGTTGGACGGGGGCACGACATGGGCCGGGTTGAATCAGGGGCTGCCCAATCTACCCGCCCGCAAGATGCTTTCCCTGCCCAATGGTCTGGCGCCGGCGCGACTCGCGCTGCCTCTGCCTGACGGCTCGGAGTTTCAGGTGGAATGGGCTCCCGGCGAACGCGCCGCATGGCGTCCGGCGGAGGGCGGGATATCCGGGGGTCAGACCCAGTTGAAACAACGGATTGCGGAGCAAGTAGGCGTTTCCATTCAGACGTTAAGCTCGCAGGGCGAGTATGTTTACGCCGGATCGGCGGATGGCCGCATTTTTGCGTCAGCGGATAAAGGCCAGAGCTGGCAACAGCCATTCAATTTCCCGAATGCCGGAGCGGTGAACGCGATTTGGGTAAATGCCGGCGATCCCAGAATCGCTGTGGCGGCGCTGAATCTGGGTAAGACCGATTCGGTCACGTCGCGTGTCGTAAGGACGAGCAGCGGCGGCCGGAATTGGGACGACCTCTCCGGTAACCTGCCGGTGAGTCATGTGAACAGTGTGGTGGCGGATGCGGCGTCGGGGTCGGTATACGCAGCTACCGACATGGGAGTCTTCCACACGGTAACCGATTTGGCCAATCTGGTTGCGCCTTCCGGCTGGCAGCGGATTTCCAGCGGCCTAACTCCTGCCATCGCGTTGGACGTGAAGCTCGATGAGGGTGGCAACCAACTATTTGTCCTGCTGGAGGGTCACGGCGTGTTCGCCTCGATGGCCCCGCATCGTTTACGGGAACTGAGCATCGTTAACGCGGCCGACTTCAGTAACCGCGCCGCCGCGCCCGGCACGCTCTTGAGCATTCTGGGACGCCGCCTGGAGCGTGTCCGCTCCGGGAACCTGGACGTTCCCGTTCTCGGCTCCACGGAACGGGAAACGCAGATTCAAGTGCCGTTTGAAGCGACCGGAACTGCTCTGCCGCTCAGTTTCGACGGACTTAGCTCCCGATCTTATCCTCTTACCGCGGTGTCCCCCGCCATTTTCATTGACCGCGACGGCGCGCCTCTCTTGCTGGATGCCGATGGGGGAGTGATGCTGGATGCGATGAATCCGGCCAGGTCCGGCGCCCGGGTACAGATTCTGGCAACCGGGCTTGGCGCGGTAACGCCTTCCTGGCGGAGTGGGGTGCCGGCGCCGGCGGATAATAGCCCCCGCGTGATTGCACCGATCCGCGTGTTTGTGGATCGCCAGGCGGTGGAAGTGACGCGTGCGATTCTTGCTCCCAAACATATCGGATTCTACCTGATCGAGATCCAACTGCCACAGCTCATCAACGCCGGCCCGGCGGAGTTGTACGTGGAAGCGGGTGATCGGCAAAGCAACCGTGTGCGGCTGTACCTGACGCCCTAATTGGTGCGTCTATTCACAAGAAAGGCCCGACCGGCTTTTGGAGGAGTTGACTATGCTGCGACTGACCGCAATTTTCGCCCTGGTGGCGGGCAGCGTTTCCGCCCAGAACGCGAAACCGGAGAAACTCGCGCCATATTACCCCACGCCCGAAGTGGTGGTGGAAAAAATGCTGAACCTCGGTGGTCTGAAGCGCGGCGAGAAGATGTTCGATCTCGGCAGCGGCGATGGCCGCATCGTAATTATGGCCTCGCAGAAGTTCGGAGCAAATGCTACGGGCGTGGAAATGGACAACGATCTTTGGAAGCAAAGCACGGAGAAGATCCGCGGCGCCGGTCTTGAAAAAACCGCCCGCATTATTCACGGGGATATCTTCCTGCAGGATTACTCCTCAGCCGATCTCATCACGGTATATCTGCTGCCGACGTCCAACGATAAAGTACGGCCCATTCTGGAGAAGCAGCTCAAAAAAGGGACGCGTATTGTTTCGCATGACTTCGAATTTGCTGGTTGGAAACCGGAAAAGACGGAAACCATTGACGATGATGGGGAGGGGCGAAGCCATACGCTCTATCTCTACCGGCCGGTCAAGTAAGTATTTTCCGTAGCCCCCCTTTCCGGCGGCGCAACGTTTTACGCTAAACTGAAGCCTCTCCTTGTCAGCGGATCGTGTAGTCGTTTCCGACACCCTGCGGCTCGCTCTCGGCATCGCGCGCGGCGTGATTGCTCTGGTGCTGGCGGCTCTTGAACTCTATCCGCGGTTGCATCCGCTCACCGGCCCCTCCGTTGCCTATCTGCTTTATGCGGTATTTGCGCTTATTGTTTTGCAATGGGAGCGTCGCGATCACGGTAGCGGCGATCTCCTGCGGCTTATCGTCGATATTATTACCTTGTTGGTATGCGCCGTAAATCCACCGGACCGGGCCGGATGGGTGGTAGGGGTCTTTTATCTTTTTGTACTCACCAACGCATCGCTGTTGCACCAGTTACGCGAAATTGCGATGACGGTTGCCGTGGTGGTGGCCTTCACGGCGCTTACCGCGAACGATCAAGCCGTGTCCTTAGGCCCCGCGGTTGTTTTTCCCGGCGCGCTGGCGATCATTGCCGGCTGGCAGCGTAGGAATCTTGAAGCGCGGCTTCAGATCGCCAACCGCCAGAGCGTCATGTTTCGCACGGAAGCGGAGAACGCCCGGGAACTCGAGCGGCAGCGAATCGCCGCGGATTTTCATGATGGCCCGCTGCAGAGTTTCATTAGTTTTCAGATGCGACTGGAAGTGATTAAGAAACTGCTGGCGCGCGATCAGCAACTGGCGATCACCGACCTCACCCAGCTTCAGGATATCTGCCGTAAACAGATTACGGACATGCGCACCTTTGTGCGCAGTATGCGCGTCACGTCTGATGGGTCTACTCCCGCCACGAGCGTGCGCCAGATCGCCGACGACTTTCAGAAGAATAGCGGTATTCAACTTACCTGGAATGTCGCAGATTCGCTGAGCGGCCTGGAGCCGGAGATCTCCCATGAGGTCCTGCAGATCGTACGCGAGGCGCTACACAATGCGCAGAAGCATTCCAAAGCTTCCAAAGTCTCGCTGGCCTCTGAGAAGGCCGATGGCGCGCTCACGCTCGTAGTGGAGGATGACGGGAGCGGTTTTCCCTTCGGCGGAACCTACAATCTGGAAGAACTCGAGTTGATGGGCATGGGTCCGGAAAGCATCAAGCGCCGCGTAAGGACGCTGAATGGCGAGCTAATCGTGGAATCGACACCCGGCCGCGGCGCTGTGTTGCGGGTCCGCGTACCGCTATGAGGACCTGGCTGGCCTCGACGCTGCTGGTACTCACGGGCTGCGGCCGGTACGAGGATTTCCGGCTGCCGGTGGCGCAGCGCGAGCCACTTTCCGGCAGCTTCCACTGGGAACCGAATGCGGCACCGGTTTTAGGCCGGGGAACGTGGGATTCCTTCGATGTCCTGGCTCCTTCAGTAGTGAAGCACCAGGGAGTTTACTACAACTTCTATTCCGGCTTTGACGGCAGCGTATGGCACACGGGTCTGGCGACCTCTGCCGATGGCCTCAATTGGACCAAGGCGGGCAAGGTGCTCTCGCCGCAGGAGGGGGAAGGCGGTTACATTGCCGGCAATGGTTCGGCTCTTCGCGTTGGCGATGATTTTCTGTACTGGTATCAGGTTGGGAAGCGGCCACGCATTGGCCTGGCGCGCTCGCCCGATGGCCGCGCGTGGAGCAGACTTCCAGCCCCTGTCCTAAATGCAGGTCCTCGGGGGAGTTGGGATGAACGCGGAGTCGCGGATCCCTATGTGGTGCGCTTCGGTGGCATGTTTTACCTGTACTACCTCGGGCAAGACAGGGCTGCCAAGACCCGCCAGCGGCTCGGCGTCGCCAGATCCGCCGATGGCGTGATCTGGACGAAGCTGCGAAGCAATCCTGTACTCGAACTGGGGGAACAGGGAGCGTTTGACGAAGAGGGGCTTGGGGAGCCGGCGGTGTGGTTTTCGAATGGCTCTTACTGGATGCTTTACACCGGGCGCGACCGGCACGAAAACCGCAAGATGGGGTTTGCGCGATCCCAGGACGGTGTGACCTGGCTGAAAGTGGCGGCTCCGGTAATAGGTGGAACGGAAGCTTGGAATTCGCGCGTGGTGTGCGATGCCACGGTGGAGGTTTCCGCGGACGGGGTTCGCGTGTGGTTTGGGGGAGGGGATGCGCCTCAGCCTGCCGAGCAGTTGAACGGACAGATCGGGTTCGGGTGGCTGCGGTTCACTCAGTAGGCGCCCCGATCAGCGAAGGAGACCGGCCCGGCCCCATTCCTCCATCGGAGAGATGCGCCCCTTGCCGTGTGGCGGCTTCAGTTCTTTGATCTGGAGGCGAACCTCTGTGCCCCGTACCTCCACGAGGATGTAACCGAAAAGCCAGCCATCTTCATATTTCCTGGACCCGCGCAGGTGGCCGCCGGCACTCGGGGCCGAAAGGTATGAAATGCCTTCGAGATTCACGTAAAGCATCATGTGCAGATGGCCCGCAATTACGTACTTCACTCCATATTTTTTCGCCAGCCGGTGCAGTTCGAAAGCGGGGTTCTCCCATGCCGCATGCAGCACCCAGGAAGGCCGGTGGGAGACGATGATCTTCACCGGCTTAGCGCTACTCGCGCGCAGGTCGTTCTCCAGAAACTGCAGTTCAGCGGCGGTGAACTGCTCCGAGCGGCTGTTATCAAGGACGGTGAAATGCACGTGCTGGTAATTAAAACTGTAATGGGGCGCGCGCCCGCTGAACTTGCGGAATAATCGCTCCGACCCGGGGGACCATATATCGTGATTCCCTGCCGCCAGATAGAGCGGAAGGCTACGGTAAGGAGCAAGAATCCTGGTCACTTGTAACCACTGGCTCTGCGCGGTGGCATCGTCCATCCCCTCAATCGTATCGCCCACGCCGAGCACGAATGCCGGGCGCTCCGCGGCGATTTCCCGCCATACCTGCTCATACACGCCGGGCTGATTCCCTCCGGTACGATCGCCCAGAATGGCAAATCGGAAATTCCCGGCACCCGCCGGCTGGGCCATTGCCCCCAGCGCCGCCGCCAGCAGGAGACATAGGACGCGAATGGCATCCCAGTTGCATCTCATATGGCATGCCTGACGAGATCGTTCCAATCGACTATCACTATGCGATCGTACCCGATAAGCCCGGCGAGGCAAATCGTATCCTGGCTGAGTTGGGCGCCTCGGGAGTAAACCTGTTAGCCTTTTCGGGCTTTCCGAGCGGCGGGCGAAAGTCTCAGCTTGATTTTATCCCCGAGGATGCGCTGGCCTTCCTGGCACAGGCGGAACGGTTGGGGTTACGGTTGACCAGCCGGAAGGCGGGTTTCCTGATCCGCGGCGAAGACCGCACCGGGGCGGTATCGCGAGTGATGGAGAAACTGGCGGACGCACGAATCAACGTTACCGCGGTGCAGGCGGTGTGCGCGGGCGGCGGACGGTATGGAATGCTGCTGTGGGTAAAGCCCGCGGACATGGAGAATGCGCAGAAGGCTTTAGGACTGGCGGAAGGCGTTGAGCGACGGAGCGACGACGTAGTCGATGTCTCTTCCGACGATTCCTTCCCTGCAAGCGACCCACCCTCATGGACGCCCGCGCCCGGCGAACAGTCGTAATGTACAACTAGTATATGTTCCCAAGCCGGTAGAAAATACCGCCCCGGGAGTAGCGTCGCCGGCGGCCCCTGTGCCATCCTGCGAACGGTGCGTATCGGAATCACTTGCTATCCCACCTACGGCGGCAGCGGCATTGTTGCCACCGAATTAGGCATGGAACTGGCGGCCCGCGGGCATGACATCCATTTCATCAGCTACGCCAATCCGATCCGGCTGGGTTCCGGGCTGGAACGGATCCACTATCACGAGGTGGAAGTCTCATCCTATCCGTTGTTTCAATATCCCCCGTACTGCCTTGCGCTTGCCTCGCGCATGGCTGAAGTTGCCGAACAGTATGAACTCGATCTGCTGCACGTACACTACGCCATCCCACATTCCATTGCGGCCATGCTGGCACAGCAGATGCTGGCCGGAAAGCGCCGCCTGCCCTTCATTACCACTCTTCACGGCACCGACATCACGTTAGTCGGGGTGGATCCCACGTACTTCCCCATCACAAAGTTTTCTATGGAGAAATCGGATGGCATCACGGCCATCAGCGACTACCTGCGTGTAAAGACCGATGAAGTCTTCGGCATCGCCAAACCGGTGCGTGTGATTCACAATTTCGTCAATTGCAGCCTCTACCGGCCGGCGGCCATCCCCCCCACAGGGGAGAAGAAGCTGCTGCATGTCTCGAACTTCCGTCCCGTAAAGCGCGTGCTCGATTGCATACGTATCCTCGCCGCCGTGCGCCTGGAAATGCCGGTTCACCTGCTGATGGCCGGAGATGGCCCCGATCGCGGTCCGGCCGAAAGACTGGCGCGGGAATTGCGCGTGACACAGCACGTTACCTTTCTCGGTAAGCAGGATAATGTGGAGCGGCTGTTCCCGCAGGCCCATGTGCTGCTCATGCCGAGCGAACTTGAAGCTTTCGGATTAGCCGCGCTCGAAGCGATGGCTTGCGGGGTGGTTCCTGTCGCCACACGCTGCGGCGGAGTGCCGGAACTGATCGACGATGGAGTGGACGGATACCTCGAAGCGGTGGGAGACGTGGAAGCACAGGCAGGCCGGGTAGTTGAGGTGCTGAGCGATGAGGGCAAGTATCGGGCGATGTCGCGGGCGGCCCGGCACACCGCCGAGTCGCGCTTCGATACCACCATGGTGATCCCCCAGTATGAAGCCTACTACGAAGAAGTGATGCGCGAATAAGCGTTACACTAATCTTCTCATGCGTTCATTCGCGCTCACCGCTCTACAGACACTGGAACCACTCACGCTGCCCGACCCTCCGGATCCGGGCCCTGGCGAGGTCTTGGTGCGCCTCCATTCGGTCGGTATCTGCGGGTCTGACATGCACTGGTATCTGGAAGGCGGTATTGGCAACCTGCGCGCCGCCTATCCGCAGGTGCTGGGCCATGAACCGGCGGGAGAAATCATTGCCGTTGGGAAAGGCGTACATAGCCGTAAGCTTGGCGATCGCGTATCCATTGAACCGTCGCTCACTTGCGGGCACTGTGAATACTGCCTGCGCGGCCAGCACAACAATTGCACGGCGTGCGTGTTTTTAGGTGGTCCGCAGGCGCCCGGTCTTTTCCGCGAGTACGCGGTGGTGCCGGAGCACAACACGGACCTGGTACCCTCCGGGCTCACCTGGGCACAAGCCACTCTGATCGAACCCGTAGCGGTTATCGTCCACGTGTTCGAATTGGTGTCGGTGAAGGTGGGCGACACCGTAGCGGTGATGGGAGCCGGACCTATTGGAATGCTCTGCGCGTCCATGGCGAAGCAGGCAGGCGCTTCTCAGGTGTTCATTTGCGACCGGCTGCCGCATCGTTTGGCGCTTGCCAGACGCATGGGCGCCGACATCGCCGTTCCAGTGGAAGAGATGAAGCAGGCCGTACTCGACCACACACGCGGACGCGGCGTGGATCTGACATTGGACGCGGCGGGAGCGATCGAAACTATTAACCTCGGCATCGCCATCACCCGGCCGGGCGGCTCGTTCATGCTGATCGGGATCCCTAGTGAAACGCATCTCCTGGTGGATGTTCTCGAAGCCATGAGCAAGGAACTTCTCATCCATACCTTGAAGCGCTCGAACCATAAAGGCAGTGCGGCGGCGCAGCTTCTTGCCGCGGGCCGGATCAACGATGCCCTCGTCACCCACACGCTGCCTTTCGACCAGACGGCTCGCGGCTTTGAACTGCTGGCGAAGTATGCGGATAATGTCGGCAAGGTGGTGATCCAGGTCGCGCCATGAAACACTTCCTCGCCTTCGATCTGGGCGCCGAAAGCGGGCGCGCCATGCTGGGGGCGCTCGCGAACGGCAAACTGCACTTGGAGGAGGTGCATCGATTTCCCAACCAGCCGGTTCGTCTGCCGACAGGCCTTTATTGGGACACGCTCCGGCTTTTCCACGAGATGCAGCAGGGGCTTGGCGCCGCTGCAAAGGGCCGCCAACTCTCGGGCATCGGCGTGGACACCTGGGGCGTCGATTTCGGGATTCTCGGAAGCGATGGCGCGCTGGTGGACAACCCCCGCCACTATCGGGATTCGCGCAACAAAGGTCAAATGGAACGCACGTTCGCCGTCGTGCCTCGCGAGCAGATCTTCGCCGAAACAGGTCTGCAGTTCATGCAGATTAATTCGCTGTTCCAATGGCATGCGATGAAGCTCCAGGATTCTCCGGCGCTGAAGGTGGCGGATACCCTTCTGTTCATTCCGGACCTGTTGAACTACTACCTCACCGGCGTCCGGCGGGCGGAACTTACCATCGTGTCTACTTCACAATTCTACAATCCTACGCAGAAATGTTTTGCTTCCGGCCTGTTGAACCGTCTGGGATTGGAGCCCGGCATCCTCCCTCCTATTGTGAATCCTGGAACCTTGCTTGGACCGCTGCGCGAGTCGGATATTCCGGTCTTCGCGGTCGCCGGTCACGACACCGCGTCCGCAGTGGCGGCGATCCCCGCCAAAGGCGACGGCAACTGGTGCTATATCAGCTCCGGAACCTGGTCATTAATGGGTGTGGAGGTACCGCAACCGGTAATCAACGACCCGTGCCTGGCACTGAATTTCACCAATGAAATGGGAGTGGAAGGGAGGGTGCGGCTGCTCAAAAATATCGCCGGCTTGTGGCTCTGGCAGGAGGTCCGCCGCACCTGGCAGATAGAGGGGACAAACTACTCCTACGACGATATGAGCCAATTGGCCGCGGTTGCCAGGCCCTTCGTGGCGATCCTCCAACCCGATGCGTTTTCGGAACCTGGGAATATGCCTGCGAAAATCGCCCATTACTGCCGCCAGACCGGCCAGAAACCACCCGAAACTCACGCCGAGATCTGCCGTGTAATCCTGGAAGGCCTCGCCTTGCGCTACCGGCAGGTGCTCGAAAGCCTGGAAGCTTTGCTGGGGCGAAAGCTGACCCGCATTCATATTGTGGGCGGCGGTTCCCTCAACGTGGTGCTCAACCAGTTTGTGGCGGATGCCACGCAGCGGCTGGTGATTGCCGGACCCAGTGAGGCTACGGCGGCCGGGAACATTCTGGTCCAGGCGCTAGGCGCGGGGCTGTTATCCGACCTGCGGGAAATTCGGGAAACGGTGAGGCTATCGTTTCCGGTTACGACGTTTGAGCCGCGGAAACCCGGCCCCTGGGATGATGCGTACGCGCGGTTTCGATCCGCCGGGTAAAACACCTACGGACGGATGGGCGCCCGTACCGCCGCACCCGGAAAGACCCCCTCCCGTAAGGTTCCCTTGTCTACGACCGGCACACCGCCGACCACAACATAAGGGATCCCTTCCGATGGGAGCGCAGGCTGCTGAAAAGTGGCTCGATCGATCACTTTTGCCGCATCAAACACGGCAAGGTCGGCATCGGCGCCGACGCGGATCCGTCCCTTATTTTTCATCTGCGGAGCCAGGCGTTCCAACCTCTGGGCGGGCATCAGCGCCATCTTGCGAATGGCTTCCATCAGGGACAGGGAATTCCTTTCGCGCGACCAGTACCCAAGCATTCGGGCGTAGGTGCCCGCGCCCCGAGGATGCCCTTTGCCGTTGGTAATCATGCCATCGCTTGCGATCATAGTCATGGGGTGGGCCACTGCCTGCTCCACGATCTTGTCCGGGATCATATGCATGATGACCATGCCTGGCTGCGGCCGGTATTTACGGAACGTTTCTTCCGTCAATCGCTCTCCCGTAGCCGCCCACTCCAACCGGTCATAGCTGATCCCAAGGATTTTCTGCCAGCCGGGGTCGAACATCGCCGAGTTCATGGACGTCATGGCCGCGTTGTAGGGATAACATTCGGTCGTGATATCCATGCCGCGCGCCTGTGCCTCCTGGATGGTCTGCAGCAGCTTTGGCGTTTGTGCGAGGCCGCTGGAAGTGATGTGAACTACGTGCAAGGGAGCGCCTGTCACGGTGGCCGCGGAAATCACCTCTTCGAGCGCGTTCAAGGCGTCGGGCTCGGCATCGCCCATGTGGCGGATATGCACAAAGACCGGAGCGTGGAAGCGTCCGGCCACGCGGAACATCTCGAGGATCTCCCAGCGGGAGGCGGCGGGGGTGTACTGAATCCCAAATCCCACGCCGAGAGCGCCTTGTTGCAGCCCGCGTTCCACCGAACGCTTCATGACCGTGATTTCCTCGTCGGAGGAACCGCGCCGCGCGCCATCTCCGGAAGGCACCAGGCTGGTGGTCAGGGCGGCATCGCGCATCACGCTCATTCTGGACGGCACATGGCCCATACTCACCCCCGAATGGATGAGGCGCTTCCCTTCCCGCTCCTTGTACCAGGCGTCAATGTCATAGGCGCCGATCTCGAGTTCCAACGCCGTGGTCACTCCGTCCCGCACCTGGTAGCGTTGGTTTTCCGCATCCTGGCCGTGCGCGTGCAGATCGATGAACCCGGGCGCCACAACCAGCCCTTTGGCGTCGATGGTGCGGGTTCCTGTTAACGGCGTAGCGCTGATGGCCGCAATCTTTCCGCCGCGGATTCCGAGATGGCGGACCGCATCCAGTTTCGATTCCGGATCCATCACGCGGCCGCCGGCAACGACCAGATCATACGTTTGGGCGGCGCCGGCCAGGGAAAGGCCCAAGAAAAGAAAAAGAAGCATCAGGAAGTAGAATAACGTTTATCGCGACGCTGGCGGGCGGCGGACCAATTGGCGGTGGGAGTGAGATTCGAACTCACGGTTGCCTTACGACAACGGTGGTTTTCAAGACCACTGCCTTAAACCGCTCGGCCATCCCACCGCTACAAATCCCATTGTATGCCAGTCGATCAAACGATTTTGATTTTCCCTTCGTCTTTATCTCTGACCGTTGCGTCATGGAGATGTATGGGTGACTCGCAAACTAAGAAGCTGGACGAACTGCGGGCGAAAACAGACCGGCAGCTTCTAACCATCATCGGGAAGCAGATACAACTGGGACTCGCGCTGGCGGATGCGGTGGGGAATCACGATAACCCGCGGCAACGCGCCGCCGCGGAAAGCGACTACTGTTTTGCGGTCACCGTTCTTCCCACCCTTTCTCACTTGAGCGAGCAGGATCAGAAGCAGTTGCAAACGGAATTGAAAGAATTACGCCGCCGTCTGGATGGCGGCGTCCCGTTGAGGGCTCGCGCCGTGTTCGCCGCGGGTATACAATCCAAGCTATGCTCGCCAGACGACAATTTCTTGCCTTAGCCGCCGCGGCGCCTGCGTGGGCCGCCCCCTCCAAAATCGACGCTCCTTCGCGCAGCGTCAAAGTAACCCAGACGTTCAAATCCCCCGGTCCCAAACCAAACGGTCTTCAAGCCACCAAAGACGGGCTGTGGATTCTGGATCAGGGCGACAATCGCGCCTATCTGGTCGATTATTCCGGCAAGACGCTGCGTACGCTGGAAACCGAATCCAAGGCGGGCAGTGGAATTACTTTCGATGGCGAAGCGCTGTGGCTCGCGTCCACCTACAGCCGGGAGATCATTCGCTGTGACGCCAACACCGGCAAAACGCTTGCTAAGTTCCCGAGCCCCGGCGCGGGTCCCGTTTCCTGGACACAGGGACGCGGCAGCCCCCTGGCTCCCCCTCCCAAGCCGCAGCCCGCGGCCGCTGTTCCAAAGAACGCATCGCGGCAAGCCACCGGCGCTCATGGGCTCGAATGGCGAAATGGCAAGCTCTGGATTTCCAATCCGCCGTCGCAGACTATTTACCGCGTGGACCCGAAGGACATGAAGGTGGAATTCCAATTCCCCACTGCCGGCGACCGTCCGCATGGCCTTGGCTGGGAAGGCGACTGGCTGTGGTGCACCGATTCCAACCTCAATGCCTTCTTCAAGCACGATATCAAGACGGGGAAAATTCATGAGCGTGTGCAGTTGGCCGATAGCGACCCCCTCCCTCATGGCATGACGATCTGGAAGGGCGTTCTCTGGTATTGCGATGATGTCGGCGTGGTCTGCAAATTCAAACTGCGCTAACTTGACTGGCCGTCCGCCGGAGGAGAGTGCGGAAAACTGCCGTCTTCAAGTGCGGCGGCGAGGGGGTCAGGAGCGGGTGAGGAAACTAAAAGAGCAGCCGCAGACCGCCTACCGCCCACGCTTTAGGAACGCGGAATCCATCTTCATACCACGTTTGGTTCAGGATGTTGTCGATGCGCGTGTACATCTGCAGCGAAACACGGTCACTCACCGGCAGGGTGTAGGACGCCGAGAGATCCACTTTGCGCGCCCCGGGAAATAGGAACGCCCGCGTGCCTGTACCGGCGAAGAACGGCGTAACCGATTCCCCGCTCATGGCCGCGTCCACGGTGATGTCGATCCGCTTCCCGATCCGCTGCGCGATCAGAAAGGTACCCAGATGACGCGGCACGCGCGGCGACAATAGAAGTCCATCGGCGAACAAGGGCGTCCGCTCCTGGGCGCGGGCATAGGTATAGGACCCCATGATCCGCATGCCGCGAAGCAGCGCCGCTTCTCCGCTCAACTCCGCGCCTCTGGCCAATCCGCCGCGGGTGTTCAGGTACCCGCTGAAACGGTCGAAGGGATCGCGGCCGAGTTGCAAAGCCCCAAAGGAAATCACGTTTTGTAACCGCGTGTAGAAATACGTGGCGCTGACCCGCGCCCGGGAATTTGCGAAGTATTGGTCGAAGCCCCCGTCAAACGCAACCGAGCGCTCCGGACTGAGCCTGGGATCGCCGAGCGGCGAGAAAGAGCCGCTGAAGAACGACGTGCCAAAGCGCTCATACAGTGCCGGGGCCCGATAGGCGTTGCCCATATGGGCGCGCACTTTCGTGCCGCGGGAGGGCAGCAGATACGCAATCGCGATATCTCCGGTATACGCATCCGGAGGGGACGAAAGCTCAGCAGCGGCATAGCGCGGCGCGGCGCCTTCAAACTCCGGCCTGCTACGCAGAGCGAAACTCTGCCAGCGTCCGGAAAGCGACACCATCAGGCGGTCGTTGAGCAACCGTATCTGGTCCTGCGCAAACACGCTGTGCGCGCGTTGATGCACAGACGTTCTGGCAAATACGCGCTGCGCGGGGTTTGGATTCTGATCGGTGGAGAGACTTTCGAACCACTCCTTTTCAAACTCGTATCCGGCGGTGATCAGTTGATGGCGGCCCCACCGCGTGTCCACGCGCGCCTCGATGTTGTCCAAGCGGCCGCTAAACAAAGCCGCGTTATTGAACCGCGGCGGGAAGCGGACGCCACCGGGGCCATCGCGATTGTCCCTGGATGTGCCGAGCCCCTGATAGCTCAACCGGATGCTGGTTCCGGGACGCAATTCATGCGTGAACCCCAGTAGCCCCGATGTCTGAGTGGATAGCCGCCGCGAATCCGGATCGTTCAAAGAGGGAGCAAATGTTGCGGCGCCAAAACTGAAGGGTTTTCCCGCATCGGCGAGCGCCACCTGGTTTGCGGCCAAGGGAATAGCCGGGATCAATCCCGTCGAGGCAAAATTCACCGCCGGCCCCGCAAACGGAGAGGCGTTTAAACCCGCGAACGCGTTGCTTGCCCACAGCCGCGCATTCAACCGGGTGCGCGCGCCAAGCCGGTACTGCAGGTAGCCTTGAAAACTGGAATTTCGCGCCCGATCGTCGCCATCCACCCCGCGAGTCACGTTCAGGTGCGCGATGCCGCCGGAGAACTGCAGCCGGTCCTTCAGTCCGCTGCCGCCGAAACGCGCCAAGCCGCGAAACAATCCCAGACCTCCGCCTTCCGTGGATACTTCTCCGTGCAGCGGTCCACCCCCCTGATCGGTGATCACCTGGACCACGCCGGCGATCGCGTGCGTGCCGTAGAGCGAGGAGCCGGATCCGCGCAGCACCTCGACGCGCTCCGGATTCACCACCAGCAGATCGCTTAGAAAGCCCGAGGCATCTCCTTGCGGAGCCGCCGCATCCCGCATCCGGAAGCCGTCGATGAGCACGGACGTGTCGGTGGCGCGCAGTCCTCGTGTCTGCACGCGAGTGAAGGCGCCGGGGCCTCCGAGTTGTTGCACGCGCAGGCCGGGTATCTGGCGCAGCACTTCGCTCAAAGAGAATTCCGCCCGGCGCTGCATCCCGGCATAGTCAAGCACATCCAGTGCCTTGGCTGTCGAATCCACGGAAAGAGGCGTGCCGGACGCGGTCACCACTACCTTCTGCGCCACGCGCTCGAGGTCCAGAACAATTTCGATGAAATCTGTTTTCCCGGCAATCACGCGGGCGGGTGGGCCGGCGGAAAAACCGGGATAGTCCACTTCCAGCAGATACTCCCCGGAACTGACCGAGGCGAAATGGAATTCTCCAGCGGCAGTGGTTCTTGTCTTGCGGATTTCCGTTCCGCTGGCGGGATAGAGCGTGACCCAGGCCTGAGAAACAGAGGCGCGGGTTGGATCAAGAACTTTGCCGCGAATGTCTTCCGCCCGGGCGGTGAAAACGGCAAAGCAGAACAAATAGAGGTGACGATGGTTTGGCATGGCCATGTCCTTCCCCTCGAAGGCGCACGTTTGCGGACATCGCCGGCAGGTCTTCGGACTTCCAGGCATTCTGAAAAAGCACCTACTCGCCGCCGCTTCCCAGCGTCTTCACGCCAGTGCGAACTACACGGCTTTCGTTCCTGGTTACCGCTGCGGGGCAGTCCCGGAATCACACCGGGTTCCCTCTTTCGACGCTCGTTAAGTGAACAAGCGTACCGAACGACTTTTTCAGTTTCCGCCAGAGCGGAAGCAAAGTCAAGCAACATTATTCCTGCGCTATTCCTGCGCTCGTTGATGGAATCCGCCGCCCGTTTCCGCCTTCCTAAGCAAAAGGTCCGCACACGGAGGAACGATGGCTGTAGACAAAACCAGCGCTTTCAAGCTGCATTTACTGAATGAAATGTCCGACCGCGGCGTCAATGACAGCGATGTCTCAAACGGATGGGACGACACCAAGCGCACGGAAATCAAGAAGCATGTGATCGAATATCTGAATCTGATCATTGCCGAGGCAAATTGTCCGTTTGGCTCCACGGACGTGACTCTCTACTCCACCGCTCCTGCGAATCCGCAGCCTCCGGACGTGCTGATGACATTCCGGCTGCGGCGCAAAAGCGAGATCGTGAAGAAGGGCCAGACGCTGAAACATGGCGATGCCGCCGGCGGCGCCACCTTCGATACCGGCAGCGGCATCGTCAGCGAAATCTTTCCCGAAGGCGCCAGCGGCGATGCCAACTTCACCAAGCTGGTTGCGGGGCTGGTTATTCATGAGCTGATCCACATCAAATGCGACACGGGGAAAGGCGCTCCGCTCACGGATATCCATACCGCCGCCACAGGTCTGGACAAGGCGGTAATCTCGTCGCGGGAAACGATGACGGACGGTTGCAAGAAGCGGATTGCGCCGCAGCTGGGGCGGAAGGTACAGACGATTGTGAAGTGATCCTAGTATCTGCTAAGATAGCGATTGCTAATATATACTAGCGATCGCTAAGATGCCCTCTCCCCCCTTCCCGAAACAGCGCATGTCCTCCGGCCAGCGCCGCGCCGCTATTGTCGACGCCGCCGTACAGCTCTTCGCTCAGAACGGCTTCCGCGGCACCACGACCCGGCAAATTGCGGCCGCCGTCGGCGTCTCCGAGCCCGTCCTCTACATGCACTTCCAAACCAAGCGCGATCTCTATTCCGCCATCATTGAAAAAATGGCCGGCGGCGCCCTGGGCGAGCAGCACATGAAAGAGATGGCCGCCATCGCCGGAACGCGCGACGATGAGCGCTTCTTCCGTTACCTGGCGCACGAGATGTTGAAGTGGCATGAAGAGGAACCGGCGCGCATGCGGATTCTCCTTTTCAGCGCGCTGGAAGGTCATGAATTGTCGGAGATGTTCTACCAGCGGCACGTCGTATCTTTCCTCGAGTCGTTCGCCAGCTACATCCGCAGCCGCATCGAGGACGGAGCGTTCCGTCCGGTTGACCCCTTGCCGGCCGCAAAATCCTTTTGCGGCATGATCACCAGCTATGCCGAGCGGCTGCTGGTTTTTTCCCTGCACGAGCCGGACGCGCTCAAGGATCAGACCGTCGACACGATGATCAGCATTTATCTGAACGGCCTTCGCCAACCCAATCGATGAAATACCTAGCCTTTGCAGCCATATTATTCACAGCCGCCTGCTCGCAGCCGCGTAAGGATGGCGTTCAGGCCGCCGCGCCCGCCAAACAGGAACCGGTGGAAGTAGAAGTGGCCCCCGCGGTCCTCAAAAAAACCGATCGCTCGATCCTGGTTACCGGATCGTTGTCACCCGATGAAATTGTCACGATGGTGTCGGAAGTGCCGGGCCGTATTACCTCTGTGAAAGTCGATTTCGGGCAGACGGTGCGCAAAGGCGACGTGATCGCGGAGATCGATAAGACGGAATATCAACTCCAGCTGGACCGTAGCAAAGCAGCGCTGGCACAGGCGAAGGCGCGGCTGGGAGGGGCCGGCGAGGACGGCAATCCGACGTTGACCAACACCCCGGCCATGCGCCAGGCGTGGGCCCAGGCCGAGGATGCAAAATTCAAATTCGAGAACGCCCGGAAACTGGTCAAGAGCGGCGACATCAGCCAGGAAAGGTTCAACGAGTTGGAGAAAGCCTACCGCGCACGGGAAGCGGCTTTCGAGGCTTCCAGGGATGATATGCGCACCCAGTGGGCGAACGTCGATGCGCTCCAGGCGGATGTCCGTATTATGGAAAAACGGTTGCGCGATACGATCCTTCGAGCCCCTTTCGATGGCTCGGTGTCGGAACGCAAGGTTTCTCCCGGCCAGTACGTCAAGGACAACGCACCGATCCTGACGCTGGTAAAAACGCATCCGCTGCGGCTGCGGGCTGAAGTTCCCGAGTCCGCCGCTGGAGCCGTTCGTGTAGGCACAGCCCTGGAATTCACCACCGACTCGGCGCCAAACGCAAACTTCACGGCGGCGGTTCGCGAGCTCAATCCCGCGCTCAGTGAACAATCGCGTACGCTGATCGCCGAAGCACGGCTCACCAGCGCCGATCCGCGCCTGCGCCCGGGAATGTTCGTTCAGGTCCGTTTGATCCTCGATCGAAACGTGGAAGCGGTGGTGGTTCCGCGACAAGCGGTTTACGTGGTAGCCGGATTAACGAAAGTGTTTGTGGTGAGGCAGGGGAAAATCGTGGAATGCCGCGTCTCTCCGGGCCGGATGATCGACGGCGGAATGGAAGTCCCTGCCGGCGTCATCCGCGCTGGCGACCGGGTAGTGATCACCAACCTTCCAGAGCTCACCGGCGGGCAGGAAGTTCGCGTCAAAGGGAACGCCTGATCCATGCAAAAACTCGCCAGAATTTGCGTCGACCGGCCGGTGTTCGCCACCATGCTGATCCTGGCGTTGATGGTGCTGGGATTTGATTCTTACCGCAAGCTGGGCGTCGATCTCTTTCCGAAAATCGAATTCCCCATTGTCACAATCAGCACCACGTTGCGCGGCGCCGCTCCCGAGGAGATCGAAACACAGATCTCCAAGCGCATTGAAGAAGCGGTGAACACCATCAGTGAGATTGATGACCTGCGGTCGACTTCGGCCGAGGGCGTCTCGCTGGTCCAGATTCAGTTCACGCTGGAGAAGAATGCGGAAGAGGCGGCGCAGGAAGTTCGCGACAAGGTGAATCGCGTCCTCGGCCAGTTGCCGAAAGATGTGGATCCTCCGGTGATTGAGAAACTGGCCACCGATGCCACGCCGGTGCTGACGTTGGTGGTGTCTTCGAGCAGGGATCTGCGCGAGACCACCAAACTGGTGGACGACCGCATCAAGAAAAACATCGAATCGCTGTTCGGCGTAGGCCAGGTGCGATTCGTGGGCGACCGCCAGCGTCAGATCCAGATCGTCCTCGATGGAGAAAAGCTCTATTCCTACAATTTGAACATCGATCAGATCCGCCAGCAGATCGCCTTGCAGAACGTCGAGGTGCCGGGCGGCAATATCGATCAGGGGAGGCGCGAGGTCGCCTTGCGCACACTCGGGCGGGTGGAGCGGCCGCAGGATTTTGAACGCATCACCATTTCAAACCGCGGAGGGCAGCCGGTACGCATCGCGGATATCGGCAAGGTAAGGGACTCTTATGAGGAACCGCGGTCACTTGCCCGCCTCGACGGCCGCCCGGCGATCGCACTCGAAATTCGCAAGCAGGCGGGAACGAACACGCTCCAGGTGATCAGGAACGTCAAGGAACGCATTGAAGAAATTAAGTCTTCTCTGCCGCGAGATCTGCAACTCACGTACACGCGCGATCAATCCGGTTTTATAGAAGAATCGTTCCACGCCGTGCAGCAGCACCTGATCCTGGGCTCGATCCTGGCGGCGCTGATCGTAATGGTGTTCATGCGCAGTTGGCGCTCCACGCTGATCGCCGCGGTGGCGATTCCCACGTCCATCATTTCGACGTATACGCTGCTCCATCTGATGGGCTTCACGCTCAATCAGATTACGATGCTGGCGCTGACGCTGATGGTCGGAATCGTGATTGACGACGCTATTGTCGTGCTGGAGAACATTTTCCGCTTCATGGAGGAGCGCCAGATGACGCCGCGGGAAGCCGCCATCGCCGGCACCCGCGACATCGGGCTGGCCGTCATGGCCACCACCCTCAGCCTCGTCATTATCTTTCTCCCCGTGGCGATGATGGGCGGCATCGTCGGACGCTTCATGGCGAGCTTCGGTTACACGGCCGCTTTCGCCATTATGGTTTCGCTACTGGTCAGCTTCACGCTCACGCCCATGCTGTGCTCGCGGTTTCTCAAACCTTCGCATGCGGGCGCGGGCGAGAGCACCAAGGACACCTTCATTTTTCGCGCGATGGCCGGTTTTTACCGCACGGCGCTGCAATGGTCCATGCGCCACCGCTGGGTGATCGTCACGGTCTCGGTGATCGTTTGCCTGTCGGCCGGTCCGCTGTTCATGCGCATTGGCAAGGACTTTCTTCCGCAGGACGATCAAAGCGAGTTCGAAGTTACGGTCCGCACTCCGCCGGGCTCGTCGCTCGAAGGAGCCGACGACGTATTTAAAGCCGTGGAGGCGGAGCTCAAGCAATTGCCCGGGGTAAAGAATCTGTTCACCACCATAGGCGCTGACATCCGGCGCCAGGTGGACCGGGGCTCGGTGCTGGTGGAACTGGTGCCGCCGAACCAGCGAAAAGAGTCCCAGCAGAAGCTCATGTTGGACGCGCGCCGGAAGCTCGCCAAATACCGCGACCTCGGCATCGCCGTGCAGCCGCCCGCCGTCATTAGCGGCGGCCCGGACCGGGAGCTGATGTTTTTCCTTCAGGGCCCCGATCTCGCGCAGTTAAACAAGTACGCGCTGCAGCTCAAAGCGCGCCTGGCGCAAGAGCCCGGGATCGTGGATCTGGAAAGCTCCTACGAAGATGGAAAACCGGAGCTGCGTGTCCGGGTGAACCGCGACAAAGCGGCGGATCTGAATGTGAGCGTATCCTCGATCGCCACGGCCCTGCGCACGCTGGTGGGGGGCGATGAACAAGCCACCACCTATCGCGAGGGCGACGATCGATTCGACGTGATGCTGCGAGTGGACAAGCAATTCCGTAATTCAACCGGAGCGCTGCAGCGGCTGTACGTGCCTTCCACCAGCCTCGGTAACGTGCCGGTGGCGAATCTCGCGAGTCTGGAAGAAGCGGCGGGACCAACGCAGATCGAACGCTATAACCGCCAACGGCAGATCATGATCATGGGTAATGTGACCAAGGGGCAATCGCTCAGCAACGTCATCACCATCCTGAATCAAACGGTGGCGGATATGAAGATGCCGCCCGAATATCGCAGCGGCCTGGTGGGACGCAGTAAAGAACTGGGACGCGCCGCCGCCAGCTACATGATTGCTTTGCTTCTCTCCATCATTTTCATGTATATGATTCTCGCTTCGCAGTTTGAAAGCTTCATCGATCCGGTGACCATTCTGCTCAGCCTGCCGCTGGCGGTGCCGTTCGCCCTCCTGTCCCTGTATCTGACGGGGGAGAATTTCTCCATCATCTACAGCTCAGTGGGAATTCTAATGTTGTTCGGAATCGTAAAAAAGAACTCCATTTTGCAAATCGATCACATTAAGTCCTTGCGGCGGGAAGGCACGCCGAGGCTGGAGGCGATCATGCGGGGTTGCGAAGACAGGCTGCGGCCTATCTTAATGACTACGGCGGCGCTGGTGGCCGGCATGGTGCCGCTGGCGTTAGGAACGGGCGCCGGCGCGGGCACCAGGCGCACCGTCGCCATCGTCGTGATTGGCGGACAGTCGATGGCGCTGCTGTTGACGTTGCTGGTTACGCCGGTAGCGTATTCGCTGTTCGACGATATTGCCCAGTCGCGGGTTTGGAAGATATTCCGGATGAAGCGCCAGACACTCGCCCCGCAAACCGGAGATTAGCGTGCCATGCGAATCCTTTTTATCATCTTGTTTGCCGTTTTGTTGAGCGCCCAGCTCCCTCGCCCCACGCAGACCCGGCTCAGCCTGTCGCAGGCGGTGGAAACAGCTCTCAAGAATAATCTCGAAATCGAAATCGAGAAGACCAATCAGGCTGCCGCGCATATCGCATTGAGAGGCGCCCGAGGTTTTATGGATCCCGCCATTCGCTTCCAGCCGCTGGGGGAATCGCGCAACACGCCTACGGGTTCTTCCCTCGCCAGCTCCACGGGAACCGTCAGCGAAAATCTTTTCTCGCAAAATTTCTACTACCGGCAGCGGCTGCCCTGGCAAGGCCTCATCGGGCAGGCGAGTTTCGAGAATATTCGTCAGTCCACGAACAATCCGTTTACTTCCCTGAACCCGTACTTGCAGCCGCGGCTCACCATCGGACTCACCCTTCCGCTACTGCGCGACCGCAAGATAGACGCCGACCGTGCCAACCTGATCATCCGGCGCAAACAGACAGAGGTTTCGGATACGGATTTTGAGCTTAAGGTAATCGATGTGGTAGCCCGCGTTGAACAGTCCTACTACGATCTGGCGGCGGTAAGAGCCGATTTGCAGGTCGTCGACGAGGCGGTCAAGTTGGCACAGGAACAACTGGATCGAACCAAACGGATGATCGAGAGCGGATCTATGGCGCCGGTCGAATTATCGGCGGCCGAAGCCGAACTGGAGCGCCGCAGGGATACTTTTTTCCAGACCCTCACTCAGTTGACTCAGGTGGAAAACGCGCTCAAGACGCTGCTGGCCTCGGGCCGCGATCAAGACTTGTGGAAGGATGAGATCATCCCCACTACGGACCAGCGGTCGGCGCCACCGCCGGCGCTGGAATTGCCAGGCCTGGTTGCCGAAGCTCTTAAAAAAAGATCGGAATTTCGTGCGCTGGCGCATCAGAAGGATATGAATGCCGTGCAGCGGGATCTGGCGGGAAATCAAAGACAGGTGCAGGCGAATGTGACCGGAGCCTACATCAGCTCCGGCCTGGCGGGAACCGTAACTTCCACCGAGAGCCCGTTCACCGCTCTCACGGGAAGTCTTGTGCAGCGGCTCAATCAGATCTCGATCGCCTCGGGCCTTGCTCCGCTGCCGCCCATCAATCTCGGCGGGGGGGTGCCGCCGGGCTTTGTCGGCGGAGTGGGCCAATCGCTTTCCAATCTGTTCAGCGGCCGCTATCAATCCTTCCAGGGCGGCCTGACCCTGGACTGGACACCCCGCAATACCGCAGCCGAAGCGGCCTTAGCCCAAACCGCCGTGACCGAACGCCGCATCGGCCTGCTCCGCAGACAGTTGGAACAGGCAATTGAAGCCCAGGTGCGCAATGCACTGCAAAGTATCGTGACCAGCGAGCAACGGATGGCCGCCGCCGAAGCAAGCGCCCGCGCCGCCCGGGAGAAACTCGCCAGCGAAACCCGTCTTTTCCAAACCGGCGAGTCCACGAATTTTCTGGTGTTGACCAGGCAGAATGAGCTGTCCGACTCCCGCCGCCGGGTGGTGGTCGCGACTCTGGAATTCAATAAGAGCGTCGCCCGGCTGGGCTTGGCATTGGGAAAAAAGCTCGAAGAGTACGCGATCGACTTAAAGTAAACGTTCCTATCCGCGAGGCGAGGAAGGGCTATAATAGTGCCGTAAGGGTGCTCTTCGCGCCGTAACATGGAAGAACTCAAAAAGAAACTGCAACAGGAAATCGCGACGCTCGAGCATGAGCTCCGCACGGAGTTGCCGAAGGAGATTCTCAAGGCTCGCGCGCATGGGGACCTCAGTGAAAACGCCGAGTATCATGCCGCCAAAGAACGCCAGCGCTACGTGGACGCCCGCCTTGCCCAGTTGAAATTCCGCATGCGGGAGTTTTCCATGGTGGACATGAGCAAGATTCCCCACGATCGGGTGGGGCTCGGCTCGCGTGTCGTCCTGCTCGATCAGCAGAAAGACGTCAAAATCAAATATAAGCTCGTCACCAGTGAAGAAGCCGACGCGACGCAAGGGTTGATCTCCACTTCCTCCCCCATTGGCCGGGGTCTGCTTGGCAAGAAGGTCGGCGATGAGGTAAAAATAACGATTCCGGATGGAGTGAAGGAACTCGAGATTCTCGAGTTGAGCACCATCCACGACCTGGAATGAGTAAGGCGAAAGGACGAAGTATGACGTTTACCCGCGCAATCGGCGTGGCTTGCAATAAAGTCATCGTTCTGATCGTCCGTGCTTTGGCCCTCTCCCGGATCTCTCCCAACGCCCTTACGTTCATCGGACTGCTGATCAATGTGGGGGGCGCGGTGTTGCTGGGAATGGGGCAGTTTTTCCCGGCCGGTCTGGTAATCATCGGGGCGGGAATCTTCGACATGGTGGATGGCCGCGTTGCCCGCGAGACCAACCGCGTAACACGGTTCGGCGGGTTTTTCGATTCCGTGCTGGATCGCTATTCCGACCTGGGGCTGCTGATGGGCTTGCTCGTCTATTATTCGAGCATCAACCGCAACGGTTATGTGGTCCTGACGGCGATCGTGATGACCGCGTCTGTAATGATCAGCTATACGCGGTCAAGGGCCGAGAACACGATACCGAGCTGCAAAGTAGGCTTCATGGAGCGGCCGGAGCGGGTGGTGTTGATCATCATCGGATGCCTGGCGGGCCGCATGGCTCCCGTCCTGTGGGTGATCGCCGTGCTCGGCAATCTCACCGTGATTCACCGCATGGTGTATACCTATCATGAGTCTCAGCGGTTGGAGGATGCGCAGTTGCGCGCCGTTCCTTCGCCGATGGAACGTCCGGGCTGAAGGGAGCACCAGTGACACGACGCGACTGTTTGACGGCAATGGCTGCCGCGGCCAGCCCTTTGAAGGCGGCAAAGGAAACTCCGATGAGGCTGCCGCTCTGCGCCTTCTCGAAGCATTTCCAGTGGACCACCATAGCGGAAGCGGCCGCCCATTGTGCCTCCTTCGGCTACGATGGCCTTGACATCACGGTGCGCGAGGGCGGACATGTGGAGCCGGTGCGCGTGGAAGACGATCTGCCCAAAGCCGTCGAGGCGGTGAAAAAGGCCGGAATCGCGGTTCCCATGGTCACCAGCGGAATCGTGGACGCGCGCTCCAGCCACGCAGAGAAGGTGCTGAAGACGTTGTCCTCGCTTGGCATTCGCCACTACCGCTGGGGCGGATTCAAGTACACCGGGAAGGCGAGCATCCCCGATCAGCTGGCCGGATTCAAACCGAGGGTCAAGGATCTCGCCGCGCTGAACAAACAATATGGCGTCACGGCCATGTATCACACACACTCGGGGGTGGGCCAGGTCGGCGCCTCGTTCTGGGACATGTATCTTTTATTGAAAGATTTCGATACCGGGGCCGTGTCGCTGAATTACGACATCGGCCATGCGACGGTGGAAGGCGGTCTCGGCGGCTGGATCCATTCGAGCCGCTTGATGTTGCCCTACACCCGCGGCGTGGCCCTGAAGGATTTCCGCTGGGAGAAAAATGCGAAAGGCCAATGGGCTCCGCGCTGGTGCGCTCTTGGCGAGGGGATGGTCCATTTCAGGCAGTTTCTGCCAATGCTCAAGACAGCTAATTTCCGCGGTCCGCTGCAGTTGCACATGGAGTATGAGGAGCTGGGAGGCGCCGATTCCGGCAAGAAGCAGTTCACCGTACCTAAGGAGCAGCTACTCGGTTTGTTCCGGCGGGATGTGCTGCTGATGAAAAACATGTTGCGGGAAGCCGGACTGGCCTGAGGGGCGGTTCGTTTCGTAGTGGCTAGTGGCCTTAGCCATCGCCGCCCAGGCCCAGGAAACGTTCCGCGGATCGGGAATATGAAGGGCAAGACCATTATGGTCTTCACGCCACACCCCGATGACGATACGTTCTGCTGCAGGGGTACGCTGGCCCTGTTGGCGCAGAACGGGAATCGCATCTTTATCGTGCTTTACACCAACGACGATAAGGGCTCCTACGATCCGGACATGACCAGCGAGCGCCTGGCCCGCATTCGTAAAGCGGAGGAGGAAGAAGCCTGCCGCATTCTCGGTATTCCTAAGGACAACATTCTATGGATGGGCCACCACGACGGCATGCTCGAGTATGTCAATGCACTTGTTGAGCCGGATGTCCCATCGGATCGCTGAGGATTGGCAGCGAGTGTACGCGCATCCGGTCTACCTGCTGAAAACCTTCGTCGATGGAGAGCGGTTTCGCCGAACCTGCTATCGGGCAGCGAACTGGATGGAGGTGGGACGGACCACCGGAAGAGGGAAGAACGACAGCACCAACCAGTCGAACCGATCATTGAAGGATGTGTTCGTCTATCCGCTGGAACGGCGGTTCCGCGAAAGGCTTCAGGCGTGACGAGGATCGAGATCGAGCGCCAGGAACTGTTGGAGCTACTGGAGCGAGTGCAGCCCACGTTGAGCGAAGCCGAATACGGCAAGCTGAAAGCGGCACTGGAGACCCTGAGTTATGGGACGGATCTGATCGCCGGCAAAGAGACGAAGATCCAGCAGTGGCGGCAACTGCTGCTGGGGTTCTCGCGCTTTCCACGAACGACGGAAAAGACCAAGGATGTTTTGGAGAAAGCGGCGGCGGATGGCGAAGACGCGGCATCGCCGCAAGCCGGGCAGAGTGAGGCATCGGAAGAGGAAGCATTCCCACCTGCGGGTTGAACGGAGTGAACTCGTTCGACTACCTGGTGGCGATGCTGCGGAATCCGGCGGCAGTGGCGGCTTCACCGGCCGAGTGGATGCCGTGGCGGTATCGGGTCGCCCAATAGCAAATCAGGTCAGTTCCACGCATCCTTGCCGTAAGCTCGCGGCCGACCCTGTAAATGTCGCGAAAGGGGGATTCCGTGGCTCACAGTAAATCTGCGAACGACTGTAACTCGCCGACCGTCGCGACGAGGCCCTGCCGCGATAATGTTGCGAGGTACTCATCGACACTATACAGGGGCTTCAGAAGTCGCGCCCGGACTTTGCGCACCGCGCTGCAGACGACGCCCGGCGCAAGACTGAGGTGATTGCAGAGGAATTCATCAGGCTGCTGGGCTTCAATCGAATACGGTGCCAGCGCCGCCTCCGGAAAATCCTTGAGGTTTTGGGTGACGATCACGTCGCAGCGTCCGACGATAGCCGCAGCCAGCACATGCCGGTCATCCGGATCGGGAAGCGTGAGCGCGTCGATCAACGGTTCATGGCCCGTCACGAGGCTGTCCCTTGTCGCTTTGTCCATGAGGTCCCGCGTCCGCTCGAGCGCTGCCCTCTCCGGTGGCGGGTCTTTGCGCATGAGCGCCTCGATCCATTCCCGGTGAATGTCTGCGGTCCATTTGGCCTTGAACAAATCCGTGACCGCCAGTTGCAGGAAGATGTCCCGCAGCGGGGCCGGATAAAGCACATTTGCGTCGAGCAGCGCCGTATACTGGCTCATAGGGGTCAGTAGCCCATCCCCAGTTCCTGCGCTTCACGGGCGAGCTGGTCGAGGACGGCTTCGCGCTCGCGGTCGATCTTCGCCTTATACGCCATCACATCTTCCATGCGGACACGGCGGTGCTTGCCAACCTTTCGATGCGGCAGGACGTTTTCCTCAAGGAGCTTGATCAGGAACGGGCGCGAGACGTTCAATACGTCTGCGGCCTGCACGCTGGTGAGTTCCGCGTTTTCCGGGATCAGGGTAACACCCCGGCCTGCGGCCATCGCTTCCAGGATATCCATCAGAAGGGCGACCGCACCGGCCGGAAGCTCCAGCGGTTTATCCAGCCCGGCTTCCCTGACTTTCAGCGTCAGGGGGCCCTTTCGTTGCACAAAGGGCGAAAGGACCTGGCCAGAGACACGCGCCATCGCCGCGTCCTGTGCGGAGGGGGGGAGTTGTCTATGAGCAAGCATGGTCATGTGAGTCGTTCCTTCTTCGTTCTTCTATCCTTATCCTGCGCTATAAATGAAATAAGTGCAATAAGTAGATTATGTGTAAGACTCTGTCATGATACTGTTTTTCTGCTAGCAGAGGTACTTAAGTACTTAAAAAATAAAGGTAAACGTACGAGCTTCTATTCGCAGGACAGCTCTGTCTGGACAAACCGGCATTCGCGCGAGGGGAACGTCTTTATGGGGAGCCTGACACATCCAGCAGCCGCAGCGGCGGAGCAATGGGTGGAAGCATTCACGCCCTCGACCTGAGCCCTCCGCTTTGCGCGTGGTTTGGGTGGGCGCTTAAGAAATTAAAAGACGGAATGACGAGCGGGCGCGGCGCGCGGGCAAGGACGGTCATTTCACCGGAGCCTGATCGCCGGGCCACCAGTTTCAGCCAACGGTAATCGCATTTCCAGTCAGCTATACTGGTAGCAACGATCCTTCTTGCCGCCACCAAGGCGGCGCCATCCCAAAATAGAGTTTCCGCCTTGCTATCGGTCAACAACATCACTATGCGCTTCGGCGCCCGCATCCTGTTCGAGGATGTGACTACCACTTTTTATCCCGGACGCCGTTATGCGGTCAGCGGCCCGAACGGCGCCGGAAAGTCCACGTTCATGAAGATTCTGACGGGTGAGTTGGAACCGACCAAAGGCTCCGTCACGCGGCCGAAAAAGATTGGCGTGCTGCGTCAGGATCAGTTCGCGTTTGACGCTCACCGGGTGATCGATACGGTCATTATGGGCAGCGCCACGCTCTGGGACGCCCTCCAGGAAAGGGAAACGCTCTACGCGAAGGATCACGACGATCTCACCGAGGAAGACGGCATGCGCCTCGGCGAGCTCGAGGGCATTGTCGGCGATGAAGGCGGCTACACGGCGGAAACCGATGCGGCTATCTTACTCGATGGGCTGGATATTCCGGAGTCGCTGCACGACCGCAAGATGAGCGAATTGCAGGGCGGCCAGAAAGTGCGGGTGCTGCTCGCGCAGGCGCTGTTCGGCAACGCCAGCGTTCTGCTCCTCGATGAGCCGACCAACAACCTCGACCTCGATTCCGTCCATTGGCTGCAGGATTATCTGCGGAAATACGAAGGCTGTCTCCTGGTCATCTCGCACGACCGCCATTTCCTGAACGAAGTCTGTACCCATACGGCGGATATCGATTACGAAACCATCATCACTTACACGGGTGGGTATGATGACATGGTGCTCGCCAAGACCCAGATACGGGCGAGAATTGAAGCCGGCAATGAACAGCGCGAGAAGAAAATCGCGCAGCTGAATGAATTCATTGCACGTTTTTCGGCAGGCACCCGTTCCTCGCAGGTGACGTCGCGTAAGAAGGAAGTCGAGCGGTTGCAGAGTTCCGACCTCGCTCGATCAAATATCCAACGCCCTTATATTCGATTCGATATGAAAAGGCCGTCCGGGCGTCATCCACTGGAGGTGAAGAATCTGTCGAAGTCTTACGGGAACTTCGACGTGATTCGCGACTTTACGGCCAGCGTGAGCCGGGGCGAGAAGATTGCGTTAATCGGACGCAATGGAACGGGCAAGACGACAATGCTCAAGTCCCTGATCCGGAACGCCACCGGATTCGTGGACGACGCCGAGCGGGAGTTTCCCGTGGATGGCGGAACGGTCACCTGGGGCCACGAGGTGTCCGTGGGATACTTTGCGCAGGACCACAAGGAGTCCATCCGCGGAGGGATGACCGCTTATGACTGGCTGCATGAGTTCGATCCTCAGGCCGCCCAGGAGGAGCTGCGCGGCGTGCTCGGTCAGATGCTCTTCAGCGGGGAAGACGCCATGAAGCGGACCAATGCCCTTTCCGGCGGCGAAGCGGCACGCATGATCTTCTGTAAACTCATGCTCCAGAAGCCGAATTTCCTGATACTGGATGAACCCACCAACCATCTTGATTTGGAATCGATTGTTGCCTTAAATATAGCCTTGCAGCGTTATGAAGGCACGGTTCTGATCGTCACTCACGATGAGGATGTGATCGACGAAGTCGCCACCCGCATCTGGCATTTCGACAAGGGCGGCATTGAGGACTTCCAGGGACCGTATGCGGAATTTCTAACCCACTCCGGCCAGGTGCTTGCGCCGCGTTAGACGAACTGGTTGGATGCAGCCGCAGTGGTGAATTTCAGCCACCTCTGCTGCCCGTCTAAGCCAATGTAAACTGTTTGTTGTTAACTGGTTACAAAATGGTCATCCTCTTGCATATGTGCTAGTGCATTCTTAGGAGGTGCCCATGAAGCGCGCAATTTATTCAGCCATTTTGGCGGCTGCGGTCTTGATGTTTTTGAGTCCGGCCGCTGGCTTGGCTCAGCGCGGTGGCGGTGGGGAAGGGCGAAACGGATCCGGCGGCGGCGGCCGTAGTTTTTCCGGCGGCGGCGGCGGCGGACGGTCCTTCGGTGGTGGCGGGGGCGGACGGTCCTTCGGTGGTGGCGGGGGTGGGTTCTCCGGCGGCGGACGGGGCTTTTCCGGCGGTGGTGGCCGAAGCTATTCCGGAGGACGCAATTTCTCCGGCGGGGGACAATCTTTCAGTGGCGGACGAAGCTACTCGGGTGGGCGCGGTTACTCGGGCGGCCAGTCGTTTAGCGGGCGCGGATATTCGGGCGGCCGAAGCTTTTCCGGTGGTGGGAGGAGCTATGGTGGGGGGCGCAGCTATTACGGCGGCGGTCGCAGCTACTACGGCGGCGGTCGCAGCTACTACGGCGGCGGTCGCGGTTTCTACGGCGGCGGCAGGGGCTATTATGGTGGACGCGGCTTCTACGGCGGACGTGGTTACTGGGGTGGACGCGGGTTCTGGGGTGGCGGCGGCTACTGGGGCGGTTACTGGGGCGCGCCTTTGTACGGCGGTTACTACGGCTATGGCGATTATTGCGACGGATACTATGACAACTTTGGATACTGGATTCAGTCACCCTATTGTTATGCCGACGTTTACGGCGGCTGGTAAATTATTCGCTCGAACGACGAGGATCTCGCCACCACCGAGATCCTTTCTTATTGACTGGCCGCTTTCGGATAAGCATCTTCTTCCAGCTCACTCAGCCATTTCGCATCCTGTTTGAACAGTTGTGCGATTTGAAGGGCATTCTCATAGAAATAGCCGGCCAATTGCGGGCTGGTGAGGAAAAGCGCCTGTACCTGGCGGCGAATGGCCTGCTGATCCTGCACCAGCAGCGGGCCTTCCCACGCTCTACGGCCGGCCTTCATGTAGGACCGCAATGTACGCTGGAAGAGCCGATCGGCAATCATCTGAGCCTCATTGTGATGAATCCCACAGGCGCGGAGGGTTTCCACGCTGGCAGCAAGTAAAGGAAGAGCGAGGCCGGTAGCAAAATTGATCCCTGCTGAATAAAGAGCCTTGCGGCCAGGCTCCATAGAAATCACCCTCACGTCGGGTCCGCCCACGAAAATCCTCGCCATGCGGATGGCTTTGCTTTGTCCTTCGGCTACAAACAGGCGGTCATCGAAACCTTCCACCGGCGTGAGCGATCCGGTGGCGGCGCCCACGAAAGCCAGCTTATCGAGTACGGAGCTGTCGGACTCGGAGTTGCACAACAGAACCGTTTTCGCTTTCCAATCCCATGGCGCTTCCAACAGTTCATCGACGATGGAAGGAAGCCAACTCTCGGGCATGGAGACCAGAATGACGCGACAGGAAGCGAAGTCATTCAGATGTCCGACGGGATAGCCCGCGCCGAGCAGATTGGAAATACGGCTGGCCAGCCGGAAGGAGGTCGATCGCACGGGACCGAGCTTTACGTCAAGCCGTGGAACACGCCTGAGGAACGAATCCCTAGTCTTTCCTGCTGCCAGCAGTGCTGCGTAGACCATTCTCTTCATAAGCCTTCACTGTTCGCAGCGCCTTGATCTTATCGCGGTACTGCGCCGCTTTCTCGAACTCGAAATTTCGCGCGGCTTCCTTCATCTGTATTTCAAGCTCAGCCGCGGCATTACTACGTTGTTCGGGTGTCATAGCATCATAGTCGCTTTCCGCCTCGAGCGGGACGGTGACATAGTCTGCCTCGGCAATGGCAACCAGGCTCATGTCGATAGGTTTGATAATCGATTGGGGCGTAATGTTATTTCTTTCGTTGTACCCCACCTGAATGCCGCGGCGGCGGTTGGTTTCCCCGATCGCGCGGCGCATGCTATCGGTCATTACATCCGCATAGAGTATCGCTTTTCCGTTCAGATGGCGCGCGGCCCTTCCCATGGTTTGTATGAGCGAGCCGGTAGATCGAAGAAACCCTTCCTTGTCGGCATCGAGGATAGCCACGAGGGAGACTTCGGGTAAGTCCAGGCCTTCCCGCAGCAAATTTACTCCCACCAGCGCATCGAACACTCCTTTGCGAAGATCGCGAAGGATGCGAATGCGATCGAGCGTGCTTATTTCGGAATGCAAATAGGTACAGCGCACGCCTAATTCGGAGTAGTATTCAGTCAGGTCTTCCGACATGCGCTTGGTGAGGGTTGTGACCAGTACCCGCTCATTATTCTGCGTGCGCAGCCTGATTTCGTTGAGCAGGTCGTCCACCTGGCCGCGAATCGGACGTACTTCCACTTCAGGGTCGATCAAGCCGGTAGGCCGAATCACCTGCTCAGCTACAATCCCCGAGGATTTGGTCAGTTCATAAGGGCCGGGTGTGGCCGAAACATAGATTACCTGGTTGACGCGGTTCTCGAACTCCTCGAAGGTCAACGGCCGGTTGTCGAGGGCGCTGGGGAGGCGGAATCCAAAGGAAACAAGATTCTCCTTGCGCGAGCGGTCCCCATGAAACATGCCGCCCAACTGAGGAACGGTCTGATGACTCTCATCAATGAAAACCAGGGAATCGTGAGGCAGATAGTCGAGCAGCGTGGGCGGCGCCTCCCCCGGGAGACGGCCGGAAAAATGGCGCGAGTAGTTCTCAATTCCGTGACAATAACCGATCTGGCTCATCATTTCCAGGTCGAACATGGTGCGCTGGTAGAGGCGTTGGGCTTCGACAAGCTTGCCTTGTTTTTCCAGTTCCCCGCGCCACCAGGTGAGTTCGTCACGGATGCTCTGCATGGCCTGCTCCTTGGTATCCTTGCTCATCACATAGTGAGTCTTGGGATAGATGGGCAGGCGGACATAAGTTTGGCGTATTTTTCCCGTCAGCGGATCGATTTGGGAAAGATTCTCAATCTCATCGCCCCAGAGCTCGATGCGATAGGCATGGTCGTCGTAGGTGGGGAAAATCTCGATGACGTCCCCGCGAACACGGAAGCAGCCGCGGCGGAAATCGCCGTCATTGCGCTCATAGAGGATCTCCACCAGCCGCTGGGTAATCTGCTGGCGGCTGACCTTCTGCCCTTTTTCGAGCATCAGTAACATGCCGTAATAAGCCTCGGGAGAGCCTAGGCCGTAGATGCAACTGACGCTGGCGACGATAATGCAATCCCGCCGCTCAAACAACGAGCGCGTAGCCGACAAGCGGAGCTTATCGAGCTCATCGTTGATGGTGGATTCCTTCTCGATATAGACATCCGAGGCGGGGATGTACGCCTCCGGCTGGTAGTAATCGTAATAGCTGACAAAGTACTCCACAGCGTTGTGCGGGAAGTAATTTTTGAACTCCTGATAGAGCTGGGCGGCGAGAGTTTTGTTATGCGCGAGGACCAGGGACTGCCGGCCCGTACGCTCGATGACTTTGGCCATGGTAAAGGTTTTGCCCGACCCCGTTACGCCCAGCAGGGTCTGGTGAGGCGTGCCGTCCTGCACGCCATGCACAAGCTGATCGATCGCGGGGCCCTGATCACCCCGTGGACGATAATCAACCACCAGTTGATAGGCCATCTATTCCAGTATGAAGCCGGAGGCACCCGATGTCAGCAATTCCAGCGCTTACGATTTTTTCAGCTCGGCATTGGCTGAATTCAAGAGCGCCTTGATATAGCCGATGCTGTACGCCCAGCCGACCATGCGGTGCCCCACCATGCCAGGCACGTGGTCGGCGATCAGATTGCCCCGGAAATCCGATTCCACCAGCGTACGCATCACTTTACGCATATCGGTGTAGCCGTTGTCGACGAACGTTTCCACAAAGTAAGGGATGGGAGCGGTGACATTGCGGAAGTGAATCTTCCACAGTTTCCCTAACTTCGAGAACTCGCGGATCGCCCCAAAGACGTCCTTGCCGGTATGTTTGCCGCCTTCCATCCAGGTGCCGCAGCACAGGCAGACGCCGATGTTGGGGCTGTTGGCGATTTCCAGCGCCTTCATGTAGCCGTCGAAATTGCCGAATATGCAGCGCGGGACGCCGCCCAGCTCAGGCACCGGCGGATCGTCGGGATGAATGCCAATCCGGATTCCCAGCTCTTCCGCCACCGGGACCACCTGCTTGATGAAGTAGGTATAGTTCTCCCAGATCTCTTCCTTGCTGAACTTGCGGCCGTGGGTAAGCGGGCCTTCAAAGACTTTGCCTGCCCAATGGCCTTTGGCGGTGTCCTGACGGAAGGCGCGCGCCGGGGCGCCGCCACGGGTCGATTCTCTCTCGCTGCTCCAGATGCCGTTTCCCATGTGAGCGTAGGTCGTGTAGAACACGCCGGCTTTGGCAAGGTTGCGCAAGTATTGCTTGTATTCTTCGATTTTCTGATCGCGGCCGGGAAGGTTCAGGGTTACCTGCTCCATGTTATGGACGTTGCTGTTGCCGATGTTCCAGACCTTGAGTCCGGCTGCCGTCACCTTCTGTTTGATGCGAATGAAGTTTTCGACCGTTGCTTGATCGCCGCCGGTGGGCACATTGACGTACTCCAATCCGAGTTGTTTGGTGAACGTCAGATCCTCGTCTGGGACGTCTGTGGGGATTTGAAGGGAAATTTTGATGCCCGGGGAAAGAGGCTCCAGTTTTTTGGCGGCGCTCCGGGCTAAAAAGGGGACTGCGGCCGCGCCGGCTGCAGCGAGCTTGGAGAAATCTCTACGTTCCATCGAATGGATTATGTCACAGTCCGGCTCCGGGGAATAGCGGGATGAGCTCATTGGGTCCGAGGGGACTACACTTCCCGGTAGTGTATGCTCCCATTTTCCATACTCCGCTTGTGTCCCTTCTACACATCCAGTTGAAACGGGGCGGCTTATCTTACTAACGGGCACGTTCTAACGATGGCAGGCAACGTGCTATAGTCATCGCCAAAGCGTGCAGTGTCTTTGCTGCAGGGCTTGGACTCCGGGAGAGGGCCGTGAAAGAACTAAAAGTTCAACTGGCCAACGCGCTGCTAGTGGTTCTCACTGTAGCCGCCGTGATCGCCGCTGGCATTAATTTCCAGCAGCAGTCCAAGTACCGTCTACCCGACGACGGAGTGTCCTGGCAGGATGTCAAAAGCGGGGATCGTAAAGTAGTACAAGCAGTTATCGTCACCGAGGACGGTCCGGCAAAACGCGCGGGATTGAAATCCGGCGATTATGTACTGTCGATCAACGGTTCCCCGATTGACAGCTCGCTGGCCGTCCCGCAGATTCTTGCCCGGCTGGGCGCCTGGAGCAAGGCGGAGTACCTGATTGAGCGGCAGGGCGTGCAGGTTAAGGTCGCTATTTACGTGGGCGAGGGTGTGCCGGAGGCCGCTGTCTATTATCAATACGTGGTGGGCGCGGCTTATCTGCTACTTGGCATTTTTGTGCTCATGCGCCGCGGCAATGCTCTCAAGGCGCGGCATTTCTATATTCTTTGT
>DATLCW010000150.1:0-32838 GCA_035526195.1 Bryobacteraceae bacterium | reverse complement strand
TGAAACAGTCTGGAATGTTCTGGACAGTCGAAGGTGCCAACCAGATCATAGCCCTACGCTGCTGCCGCCTCAGCGGCAAATTTGAAGACTTTTGGGCCGATCAGGTAGCCGCCTAGTCATCACTTTTGAGACGCGCACCCTCCCAATTACTAAGCGGGAATCCGGTTGGCAGCGGCACTTGCGACGTAAGGAAGCCGCGGGCGAGCATCACTCCCGAATCGATATCAGCAGCCGGCGATACTGCGCGTTACTGTCGCGCTTCTTGATCTGCGCGTGCCGGTCGAACTCGCGCTTTGCAGCCGCCGCATTGCCGGCCTTTTGATGGAGCCGTGCCAATACATAGTGGGCCCGTTCATGATCGGGGTCCATTCGCAGCGTCTGTTCCAACTCCGCGACCGCCTCCTGATTCGCGCCGCTTTCCTGGAGCGCCCGAGCCAGCAGAAAATGCGCGCGCGTATTCGACGGTTGCAGGCGGAGAGCCTTACGCAAAATTTTTATCGAGGCATCGAGTGAAGTCGACTCGATTCTTCCCTCCCGCAGGAGACCGGCACCCTCCAGATACCACCCCAGCGCGTTCTGAGGATTGATCGACTGCAAGGACTTCCCCAGTTCCATCATGCCTTTGAAGTTCCCGGCGTCTTCGTAGCACTCGCCAAGGGCCTTGTAGGCGACCTCAAATCGCGGTTGAGCAGCGATCAGCTGTTCGAGTAAACTCTGCGCCTCATCCCGGCGATTCTGGAGGATGTAGGCGACGGCAAGCCCGAAGGTAACGCGTGGCGATTGCGGCATTCGCTTCGCCGCCACTTCGAAGAATCGCACCGCCTCCTGGTGGGCTCGATAGCTTCCCAGGAACTCGCCGATATCGATCAGGTAGTCTTCATTCCGCGGATCCAAATGGACTGCCCGTTGCAGATAATGAAGAGCGGCTTTCGCATTACCTAATTTAAACTCGGCGTAGCCGCGCAAGTTGTTCCACGAGGGCGCTTCGCTCAGCGGGCGCTCGGTGGCCCGAAGCAGTGTAGCCGCTTGGGCGTACCGGCGGCGCTCAATGTGCTCCGCGGCCAATGTGGCCAGCCGCGCGGCTTCATCCAGCCAGGCCTTGAGGGAGGCGGCGTCACGAGGGTTGAGCCGCTGAGCCTGGTCCAGCTTCTGATAAACGGCGAGTTCCGTTGCCGGAGTTATCTGCGCATGCACGATCAGCGCCGTCGTGAATGCGAACCAAAGGCGCTCCATCCGGGCCCTCCGCCGCGGGGCGGCCGGAACCGGCTCCTCAGCCGCCATGCCGGTCCTTGCCGTTTTTTTGCGGGCTAGCCAGAGCATGCGGCCACCTTGACGATTCCTTCAAAAGAGGAACTTTCCGGCCACCTGCATGACACGCGCCGGGGACGACCCGAAGACTCGTCCGAAGTTCGGATCGTTCACCGTAGCATTGGGGAAAGTGAACGAATGCAGATTGAAGGCGTTGAATCCTTCAAAGCGAATCTGGAATTTCCGCTGCTCGGTGAACAGGAACTCCTTGTACAACGAAAGGTCGACGTTCTGCAGGCCGTCTCCACGGAGAATGTTGCGTCCGGCATTGCCCCGGCGGTAGGTGGGCGCGCCCGGCGGCGCAGTAAAACAAGCCGTGTTGAACCATCTCGCCGGCGTGCCGCCTCCTTGCTTGAAATCGCAGCCGGCCACTACGTCCGCACGGCTGCCTGTCCCGGTATTGGACGGGTCTCCGGCAAAGCCAGGAGTAAAGGGAAAGCCGTCTTGCATGGTCAGCAGCGAGCCCAGTGTCCAACCGCCCAGAAGGAACCGCCTCGCGCCACTCGCCTGGCGCAGCCAAGGCAATTCCCAAACCAGGCCGGTGGTGAACACGCGCGGCACATCGAAGAGAGAAACTCCGCGGTTCAGCCGGGAGTTGTAGGGGTCATACAAGCCTTCGCCGTTGGTCGAATCCTGGTCGATACTTTTTGACCATGTGAACGCAGTCAGCAGCGAGAGCCCTTTGGAAAATCGGCGTTCCACTTTGAACTGCATCGAGTGGTAGCTGGATGACGCGGATTGATCGTTCCAGGTGATGACGCCGAAGTCCGGGTAGGGGCGGCGAGGCTGCACCGGACCGGGGCCTTCGCGTGGTACATTGATACCCCGGCTGCTCTGGAGCCTTGTCCCCTTGGTGCCGACATAGGCAAGATCTACAGAGAACTGCCCGGGTAGCTGGCGCTGAATGGCGAAGTTCCATTGTTGCGAGTATCCAAAGTCGCGCGCCTCCGGATCGTGCGCCAGCAACGTGGCAAACTGGCTGAAGGAGGAGCCCGCGGGCAGAAAGTTGCGTGTGTTTCGCGTGGGCATGAACGGGTCGTTCAAGATGCCGGACTCCCGAATCAGGAACGGTACCGATAAAAACTCGCTCTCCCGGTTGCCGTCCAACTGAACCCAGAAGAGTCCGTAGCCGGTGCGGATCACCGTGTTGTTATTCAAACGGTAGGCAAGGCCGATGCGCGGCGCCCAACTGTGATGGCCGGTGGCGCGCAGATACTTCTCGCTGATCCCGACGTCTTTCGCGTAGACGGCGAATTGACGGTAGAACGGCCACGCCCGTTCGACTGAACTCTGGAGGTAGGGCGGCGATACCGACGCTTCGTTCGGTACCAGAATGGCGCCTCGTCCATTCCGCGCGCTGGGCAGGAAACTGGCGAACTGCCCTCGCTTTTCGGTGGTGGGGAAATTAAGCTCATACCGTATGCCGAGGTTGACCGTGAGCTTCGACGACACCTTCCAGTCGTCTGTGAAGTACGCCCAGTTGTTGCGGAGCCGCTGGTAATACCAGCCTGGCGGCACGTAACGGCTGGCGGAAAAAGGAATGCCCAGGAGGAAGTCGGCCAACCCGGCGCCGGTGTTCGCCAGATTAGCCGGATTGTTGGTGTAGGTTCCCGTGTAGCTAAACGTCCCGCTGCCTTGGCCGCTGGTCGTCAGGTTCTGCTGCCACGACCGGTACGTCTCGCCCATCTTGAAGGTGTGCCGCCCGCGGACCATCGTATAGTTGGCCGTGTATTCAAAATTGTTCGAAGTGTAGTTGAGCAGAAATCCTTGCGGGAGCCCCGTAAATCCGGTGATATTCATGACCGGATAAGTCGGGTAGACGTCAGACACGCCTGGGCCAAAGCCCTGGATGCCCAGCTGTGTGGTGAAGTCGGTCGTACCAAAATTCGGCGTGTCGAACAACACCTTCGCGCGGCTGAATGAAGCGCGCGCTTCCAGCAACGTGGTCGGACTGAAAATGTGGGTCCAGTTCAACACGCTGTTATAGCCGTTTGGACGCTTCGGATTCGCTCCCGGATCATAGGGATTCAGCCCATGATAATTGCCGTAACTCCCCTCCACCGCCCGCTTGACCGAAAATCGCCCGCTGAGGGTATCGCTGGTACTGAAGCGGTGGTCGATCTTTACCGTTTCCTGATTGTAGTGGCTGGGGATGCTAAACTCGCGGCGCAGGTTGGCGGCGATCCCCGGTTGGAGGGGAAGCGGGATCCATTCCGGCTGCAGGAAAAAGCGGGCAATCGGATCGATCCGATTCGACGGAATGACATTGTTGGGGAACGGCTGGCGGACAAAGCCGTCGGGCCGGTTGGGATCTGGAATGGTGGTCGCGGGGTCAAACAAGGCATTGGGCAACTCGCCCAGATCCCCGGTGCGCATTCTGGCCGTCGGCACGGAAGGCGCGAAGGTTTGCCCCTGGCGCAGGCGCAGACCTTCATAATTAAAGAACCAGAAGGTCCGGTCCTTTCCATTGTAAAGCTTGGGGATCAACACCGGACCGCCGGCGTTTGCCCCGAACTGGTTTCGCCGTAACGGAGGCTTCCGGGAGGCGAAGAAAGGCCGCGCGTCCATTTTGTCATTCCGCAGAAACTCCCAGGCCGCGCCGTGCAGTTGATTGGTGCCGGACTTAATCGACACATTCACCGTCGTGCTACCGTAGCCGAACTCCGCCGACATGTTCGATGTTTCGGTCTTGAACTCCTGAATCTCATCGATGGACGGTGTCATAATGATGCCCCGGCCGTTCTGGTTCGAGGCGTTGGAACCATCAATGGTAAATAACACCTGCCCGGGGCGACCGCCATTGGACACGTTCATGGTACCCGTAGTGGTGAGCGAACTCGCGCCGCCGCTCAGCCCCTGACCGGTTTGGAAATTGGTGCCGGACACGGTCCCCGGACTCAGTAGCTGCAACTGTTGGAAGTCCCGCCCGTTCAAAGGCAGCTCCGTCACGCGCTTGGCCTCAATGATCTGTCCCGTGCTGGCGTTTTCAGTGTTGAGCAGGGGCGCTTGCGCGGCCACTTCCACGGTTTCCGATACCTGGCCGACCGTCATGGTGAGATCCTGGCGCAGCGTGGCGCCAACGTCGATCTTCACGTCTTTCACTTCCAGCGTTTGAAACCCCGGCATGGTGACCTTGAGATCATAAGTGCCGACTGGAAGGCTGTTCACGGAATAGACACCCGACGCATTCGTACTCGTCTCGCGGTTTTGATTGGTGTTGACGTTGCGGATCACCAAGGCTGCGTTCGGCATCGGCGATCCGCTGGGGTCATTAATGACGCCGGTAATGCTTCCCACCGAACTCCCCTGCGCCGCCAGAAAAACGGGGCAGGAGACAAGAGCGAGAACAACCGAAAGAGGTTGCCAACGGGAATGTCGAAAGGTCATTTGAGCCCTCCTTTGGGCTAAATAGCGGCACTGATGATATATCATATAGTAAATTCACCCCTCGGGCCAAACGCCGTTTTATCCCGGATCCCTGGAATCGAAACCATTTTGCCACCCGATCCAGCCGCGCCTGGTTCAGGGATCTGCCGGTAACCGCAAAGCCCAGGATCGTGTGTCAATTGCAGATGGTATATCCTAATAGGCAATTTATGCCTATTAGGACGT
Source organism: Bryobacteraceae bacterium (assembly GCA_035526195.1). Taxonomy (GTDB): domain Bacteria; phylum Acidobacteriota; class Terriglobia; order Bryobacterales; family Bryobacteraceae; genus CADEFT01. The sequence continues at coordinate 27,918 of DATLCW010000150.1, read as the reverse complement.
TTAAATTGCAGTCGATGAGTCCGCGGCACCGCATCGCCGCCCAAATTTCGCAACCCATCCTCAAGGGGTCGTTAGGCTAGACGAGTGCGCACTCCGGTCGGACCGGGGGGGCCAGGCGTCACCACGGTCCCGCTCTGGTGAGCGAAGTGATTGTGTGGCCTGTCTGGCGTATCCTGGTGATCCGCGCACCTTGCCCTGAACCACAGTCTGAAAGCTTATGCCCAGAATTTTTGTCAACGAATGCAAGCAGGAGGTTTCGTCCTTTAATCCTGTCTTGGGACGCTATGCCGATTTCGCTATCGCGCGCGGCGAAGAGATTCGCTTCATCCACCACGGCGTAGGATCGGAAGTCGGGGGCGCGTTGAGCGTTTTCGCAGAGTATCCGGAAATCGACGTCGTTCCGGGATACAGCGCCCGGGCGATCACGTCGGGCGGTACACTGCGCGATGAGGATTTCCTCCACATCGCGAGGGAATTCCTCGACGCGGTCCGCAATGCGCGAAACATCGATGCCATCTACTTTTCCCTGCATGGGGCCTTCGCTTCGGAAACCGAACACGACATCGAGGGCTATCTGCTCGCCGAGACTCGCAAGATCGTGGGCGAGCGCATGCCGGTTGTCACGTCGCTCGACCTGCACGGCATTCTTACCGGCCGGATGGCCCAGCACTGCGACGCCATCGTCCTCTATCACACCTACCCGCATGTGGATTTTTTTCAAACCGGAGAGCGCGCCGCGCGGCTGCTCCTGCGCATTCTGAAACGTGAAGTGAATCCGGTTTCCGCCCGGGTGCCGATTCCGGCGATCGTTCGCGGGAATGAGCTGAAGACCGCCACCGGCCTGTTCGGCCAATGCGTCCGCAAAGCCATTGCGGTGGAGACCGGCCCCGGTGGGCTTTCCGGCGGCGTATTCATCGGCAATCCGTTCACCGATGTGCCCGATCTCGGCTCGAACGTATTCCTTGTTACCGATGGGGATGCGGAACTGGCCGAGCGGGAAGCAGTGCGGATCGCAACCGATTTTTGGGAGATGCGGCAGCATCTGCAACAGCCGCTCACAGAGCTTCGGGAAAGCGTCCGCCTCGCTGCCGCGGCCACCGGCCATGTCGTCCTGGTGGACGCCGCCGATGCGACCAGCTCGGGAGCGTCCGGCGACAGCAACGCGATTCTCCGCGCGCTTCTGGAAGCGGGATACCGGCGCAGCGTGCTCCTCCCGGTAGTAGACGCGCCGGCCGTCGAACAAGCGTTTCGCGCCGGAGTGGGAAAAACCATTCGGGTTCCGATTGGGGGGACTCTCGACCGCGGCCGATTCTCCCCCGTCGAGCTGGAAGCACGTGTGAGGATGCTCTCCGATGGGCGTTTTCGCAACGAGTCCCACGGAGGAATCTGGAACAGCGGTTCCACCGCGGTGCTGGAATCGGACAACATCACGCTGGTGGTGACCAGCCATGCGGTCAGTTTGTACGATCGGTCGCTGTTCCTGGCGCACGGCCGGAATCCGGCGGATTTCGACACCGTGGTAGTGAAGTCACCGCACTGCCAGCCGCAGTTTTTTGAGGAGGGAGCGCACTTGCTGATCCATGTCGACGCCCCCGGGTCCACCAGCGCCAATCTGAAAAGCCTCGGGCACACGCGCTGCGCCCGGCCCCTTTTCCCTTTGGATGATCATGTGACGTTTACGCCGAAAGCGAAAATCTTCCGGCGCGATCGATGAGGGCTCCTATGAAAATTCGCGAAATACTGGCCTTCGGGCTACGCGGCCGCACCCCGGAAGGCGGCTGGTCGAGCGAGCTCCAGCCGGAGGATTGCGTGCACACGCTGGTTGCCGTGCTCACCGGCGATGGTTTGGTTGGCTGGGGCAGCGTGTTTACCAGCGAAGAGTTGGTGCGCGCCTCGTTATCCGTTCTGAGGCCGCTTTATCAAGGCGAAAACGCCCTCGAGCCGGAGCGCGTGAGTGAGAAGCTGCGGCAGCACACCTTCTGGCTCGGCCGTGGGGGCTCGATTACCCACACGATCAGTGGCATTGATATTGCCTTGTGGGATCTGTTAGGCAAAGCCGCGGGGCAGCCTGTCGGCCGGCTTCTGGGCGGACGGCATCGTGACCGGGTGCTCCCGTATGCCTCGCTGCTGATGCGCGAGCCGGAGCAGATGGCCGGCGAACTGGCGCCGGTGAAAGCACAAGGCTTTCGCGCCTTTAAGATAGGCTGGGGTCCGTTCGGCAGAAAGAGCGATGCGCACGATGAGGCGATCGTCCGCGCCGCGCGCGAAGCGGTGGGCGCGGAATCCCTGCTGATGGTCGATGCCGGCGCGAGCGACGCATTCTGGCCGCGCAGCTATAAGTGGGCGCTCCGAACAGCGGAGATGCTTGCGCATTACGACGTCGCCTGGTTCGAAGAACCTCTTCCTCCGGATGCATTGGCGGACTACGTGAACCTGCGCCGCGCGGCCAGGGTGCCTATCTCCGGCGGCGAAGTGCTTACGCGGAGGCAGGCGTTTCAGCCCTGGCTCGAAGCGGGCGCATTCGATATCGTTCAACCCGATGTCACGAAAGTAGGAGGCATCAGCGAGGAGCGGCGGATCGCCTGGATGGCCCACGACCACGGAATTCGATTCATCCCGCATGGATGGAACACGGCCGTGGGGCTTGCCGCCGACCTGCACCTGGCCTCCGCTTTCCCGGATACCGGCCTGGTCGAGTATCTGACCGGGTCCCCCTTCATCGACGAAATTTCGTCCGGCGGCTGGCGGCTCGACGGCGACGGCATGCTGCCGATACCGTCCACGCCCGGCTTGGGGATTGAAATCAATCTTGACGCGCTGGCGGAATACTCCCGGACGCCTCTGGCCGACCTCAAAAGGATGCTTGGATAATCCGCGCTCAAATACCGGCGTTTGGCTGGTGCTGTTCCTCTGGATCGCACTGTGCCTGAATTACGTCGATCGCCAGATGGTGTATTCGATCTTCCCGGCGCTCAAAGCCGATCTGCACTTCACCGATGCCCAACTGGGACTGACCGGCAGCGTATTTGCGTGGGTCTACTCCCTCTGCATGCCGATCGCCGGCCGGCTGGCGGATGTCGTGCGGCGGGACCGGATGATCGTGGCCAGCATCGCGTTGTGGAGCCTGGCTACACTCGGGTTCGGTTTCAGCCATTCCGTATTCCAGTTTCTCTTCCTACGCGCCGTGATGGGCGTTACCGAGGCGCTCTATTATCCGGCCGCGGTGGGCCTGCTGGCCGAGGCGCACTCCAGCGCAACGAGGTCGAAAGCGCTGGGCATCCATCAGTCGGCGCAATTGGCCGGGATCGTGGCGGGCGGATGGTACGGCGGGTGGATGGCGGACCACGTCAGTTGGAGGGCCGGATTTGGCTTGGCTGCGATGGCCGGCCTCGTCTACTCCGTTATTCTGGCAAGGCTGCTTCCGGCCTCCCATCCGAGGGCACAGCCCGCGGCGGGCAACCCCATCCGGACGGCCATTGAACTATTCCACTCCCCTTGTTACCTGGCGCTTACCGCCGCCTTCTTCGCTTTCTGCGGAATGCTCTGGATCTTCTATGCCTGGCTGCCATCTTTTCTGGCTGAGCGTTACCACCTCTCGATGACCGCCAGCGGATTTCAGGCCACCATCTTCGTGCAGGTAGCTTGCGGAGCCGGCGTCGTGACCGGTGGCGCGCTCGCCGACTATTTTGCGAAACGAATCCCGGCTGCCCGGTTCTATGTCGCGGCGGCAGGAATTCTGTTCTGTGCGCCCTTCGGATACCTGACGTTCGCGGCGGAGTCACTCCCGGCCGCGAGGTCCTATTCATCAATCTATGGCTTTTTTTCCGGTCTGATGGTCGCCAACGTGTTTGCCGCCGCTTACGACGTCATCACTCCGCGGAACTTTGGGCTCGCTGCGGGCGTGCTGAATATGATCGGCGGATTCGCCGCCGCCATCATGATTTTTCTAGCCGGGCATCTCAAGGATTCACTCGGGTTTGCCGGATTGCTGAAGTGGGTGGCTCTGGGCTGCCTGCTGGCCGCGCTGCTTCTGGCCGCGACGGCCGGTGCCAGGTTCGGGCGCGACCGCCACAAGGCGATGGAAGCCGCTACCTAGTGGCCATTAGAGATGATATATCATATAAGCAAAGCATGCCCATGGCACCCGTGAAAGTGCAGTCGATCACTCTGCGCCACCAGATCGTCGCCCAAATCCGGCAAGCCATCCTCGAGGGCTCCTTACTTCCCGGAGAACGTGTCGTGGAGCGCTCACTCGCGATCGAGCTTGGCGCCAGCGTCACCGCCGTTCGCGAGGCTGTCATTCAGTTGGAAGCCGAAGGCTTGATTACGAAACGTTCCAACACCACCACCCACATCACTTCGCTCAGTCACGAGGAGATCATAGAGACATTCGCCGTGCGGCACCATCTGGAGCGCTTCGCGGTCATGGAAGCAGCCCGGCGGGCAACGGCCGCTGGCGTTCGCCGTCTGGCGAGTCTGCACCAACTGGCCATCGGAGCCGCCGCCGGCAGGAATCCTCTCCTTTACGTGCAACGGGACTTCGCCTGGCATCAGGCGGTATGGGCCTCGTCGGGAAACAACGTGCTCGCGGATACGCTGCGCCGGTTGGTGCTTCCCTTGTTCGGATTCAGTGTCATTCAGGTCGTGTCCCGGGCGAGCTTCGATCTGGTTGAAGACGCGCACCTGCACACGCCGATTCTGGAAGCCATCGTACGAAAGGATGCAGCCGCTGCTGTCGAGGCTTTCGAAAGGCGTATTGGAGCGTGGACTACTCATCTTCGGGAACAACCGTCCATGCAGACGAAGGAGTGTGAGCAATGGTCACCCGCGGGCATCTAGCGCTTGTGTTGTTGCTTGGCGGATCCGGCCAGGCGCAAACCGGATCCGATCCCGTGGAGTTGTACAAGACACGAATCCAGCCGCTGCTTGCGTCAAAATGTTATGCCTGCCACACGCAGTCGGCCTTGGGCGGGCTTCGTCTGGACTCGCGGCCATCGGTCGTCAAGGGCGGCAACTCAGGGCCGGCGGTGATCCCCGGACGTCCCGCCGACAGCCTGCTGATTCAAGCCGTTACCCACACGCACGAAAAGATCAAAATGCCGCCCGCCGGGCGCCTGAGCGACTCCGAAATAGCCGATCTCAAGCGGTGGGTGGAATCCGGCGCTCACTTCAACAGCACCGAGGCCCCACCTTCCCCGGAATCTGATCTCGCGCGCCGGCGCAACTTCTGGTCGTTCCAGGCCCCCAGGAAATCTCCGCTTCCCGCGGTGAAGAACAAGTCGTGGGCACGCACTCCGATTGATCGCTTCATCCTTGCCGCTCTGGAGGAGAAGGGACTGGCCCCGGCTCCGCCCGCCGACCGCGCCACCTTGCTTCGCCGGGTAACGCTGGATCTTACGGGACTGCCGCCCACGCCCGAGGAGTACCGCGCTTTCCGGGAAGATTCCTCGCCGGAGGCCTTCGCCGGGGTTGTCGACCGTTTACTGGCGTCCGAGCGCTACGGCGAGCGCTGGGGCCGCCACTGGCTCGACGTCGCCCGCTATGCCGATGCCGACGGGATCAGTGTGGCGCCACAGCCGTTCGCCAATGCGTGGCGATACCGGGATTGGGTGGTCGAGGCTTTCAATAAGGACATGCCGTTCGATCTGCTCATCCGCGCGCAGATTGCCGGAGACCTCATCGAGACGCCTGGAGAGCGGCGGTTGACGCCCGGCGTTGGATATCTGGCGCTTGGTCCGTGGTTCCACACGGTTGTGGAGCCTGTGAAGGCGCGCGCGGACGAGCTTCAGGACCGCATCGATGTCGTCTCGCGTGGGTTCCTCGGACTCACCGTAGCCTGCGCCCGCTGTCACGATCACAAATACGATCCCATTCCAACCCGCGACTACTACGCCCTTGGAGGCGTCCTCAGTTCTACCGAATACAAGGAGGAGCCCCTCGCCCCGGCCGAGACGGTCGCCGCGTACGACAAGGCAGGCAATCACGTCAAAGTTGTCGAGCAGCAGGTCAAAGACTTCCTGGACAGCGAGCGAAAGGGATTTCGCGAACGTCAGGCCAAGCACTCGGGGCGCTATCTTCTGGCGGCGTGGCAAAGAAAGCAGAAATCCGGTGAGCCCGTGGCCGGGTTGGATGCGAAGATACTGGATCGCTGGATCAAGTATCTTGACCGCACTCACGATCATTCCTTATTGCACTTCTGGCCCGCACTGGCGGCCGGCGCCAGCCGCCAGCAGGCAGAAGCAGCGGCCCGGGATTTCCAGCAGATGGTGGACTCACTGATCCTGGAGCACCGCGAGCTGACCGAGCATAACGAGCGGATTATTGAAGCGTCCAAGAAGTCCACTGACCCCTACGACATTTACTGCAAGGGCTGCCGCGCCGAAACCAAGGCGCTCGCGCGCGAAAAGTATGTGTTTCTGGGCGATCTGTTCGATGCGAAACGCAAGACAGAGGGGGAGGAGCGCGCGGCCGGTGTCCTCTATCTGAACGACAAAGAACTCGAAGCCTACCTGGACGCCGCCGCCAGGAAACGCCTCGAGGAACTGCGGGCGGAACTGGCGGCCGCAAAGAAAGCCATGCCGGAACGTTATCCGTTCCTTCATGTGTTGGCCGACACGAAAGAGCCGCGCGACATGCCGCTTCATCGCCGCGGCGATCCCTACAGCCTGGGCGATATCGTGCCCCGCCATTTCCTCTCGGTGCTTGGAAAGACGGAGCCCGCGGCTCTTACGGGAGGCAGCGGCCGCCTGGAATTGGCCAACCAGATCGCCAGCCCGGCCAACCCGCTGACGGCGCGCGTGATCGTAAATCGAATCTGGCACCATCACTTCGGAGCGGGCCTCGTTCGGACTTTAAGTAATTTCGGCGCCGCCGGGGACCGCCCGAGCCATCCCGAACTGCTCGACTACCTGGCCGTCCAGTTCATCGAGGACGGCTGGTCCATCAAGAAGCTGCACCGCCAGATATTATTATCGTCGGCATATGCCATTAGCAGCCAGGGTTCTGAGCAGGCCCTCGCCGCGGATGCCGATAACCGGTTACTTTCCCGCTTTCCCCGGCGCCGCCTGGACGTCGAGGCCCTTCGCGATTCCATGCTGTTTGTGTCCGGCAAGCTTCAGCTGGCTAAAGGCGGACCCGCGGTGAAATGGGACAAAGACTTCCACCGGCGCACTCTCTATGGAGAAGTGAGCCGCTTTCGGACAGAGCGCCTGTTGACGTTATTCGACTTTCCGGATCCATCGATTCATGCGGAGAAGCGCGTCGCCACCAATACGCCGGTGCAACGCCTCTTCTTTCTCAACAGCGAGTTCATCAAGCAACAGGCGGAGGGCCTGTGCGCCCGTGTTCGCGCCGCCGTCCCCGTGGACACCGAAGCGCAAGTTCGTGCCTTCTACGACCTGTTGTTTGGCCGGGCGCCGGAGCCTCGTGAACTCGCGGTAGCTCGCCGTTTCCTCGACCCCGCGGCCGGTGACGCAGCGTTGGCCGAATTCGCGCAAGTGCTTCTGAGTTCGAGTGAGTTCAGTTTTGTGGATTGATTGTTATGGCACCCTTTCCTTCTTTTTCACGCCGCCGGATGCTTGCCACTATGGGAGGCGGGTTTGGCATGCTCGGTCTGCGCAGTTTGTGCGCGGCCGTCGAAAGCCCGTTCGCGCCCAAGCAAACGCACTTCGCGCCGAAGGCCAAACGGGTCATCTTTCTGTTCATGAACGGCGGCATGTCGCAGGTGGACACGTTTGATCCCAAGCCGATGCTGGCGCGTTATCACGGCCAGCCCATGCCCGGCGGCGCGCCAAAGACAGAGCGCAAGACCGGCAATCTGATGCGTTCGCCTTTCCAGTTTCGCCGCTGCGGGCAGAGCGGCGTCGAGGTCAGCGAGATCTTTCCCAAAATCGGCGACCGGATCGATGACCTGTGCGTCATCCGCTCGATGTACACCGATATTCCCAACCATGAGCCATCGCTGCAGATGATGAACTGCGGCGAGAATCTGCAGAGCCGCCCGTCCATGGGATCGTGGCTCCTCTATGGCCTGGGCACCGAGAATCAGAACCTCCCCGGCTACGTCGTAATGTGCCCCGGCATGCCGGTGGTCGGTACGCCGCTCTGGAATTCCAGTTTTTTGCCGGCGGTCTTTCAGGGTGTTCACATTCCGAATAACGTGAAAGATCCGAGAGAGATGATCCAGTATTTGCGCGACGCCGATCGCACACCAGCCTCGAAGCGGCGCCAGTTGGACCTTCTCAATGAGTTGAACCGTTGGCACGCGGAGAAGCGCGGCGCGGACACGCAACTCGAGGCGGCGATGCAATCCATGGAGGTCGCCTTCCGCATGCAGACGGAAGCCCCCGAGGCATTCGACATTGCCCGTGAGCCCGAGTCCGTCCGGAGCCGCTACGGGGACTCCGATTTCGGCCGCGGCTGTCTGCATGCCCTCCGTCTGGCCGAGCGCGGTGTGCGCATGGTGCAACTTTACTTCGGCAATGGCCAGCCTTGGGACAACCACGACGACATCATGATCCACAAGAAGCTGGCTAATCAGGTGGACGGGCCGATCGCCGCCCTTCTGGACGACTTGAAGTCGCGCGGGCTGTTCAACGACACTCTTGTCATCTTCAGCGGCGAGTTCGGACGTACTCCGTCGGTGGAAACCAGTTCTCGCGTGAAGGTGCAAAATGGCCGGGATCACAACCCGTTTGCTTTCTCGCTTTGGCTGGCTGGCGGCGGAGTGAAGGGTGGCATTACCTACGGCGCCACCGACGAGTTTGGCTTCAAAGCGGAACAGAACCGCGTCCACGTTCACGACCTGCACGCCACCGTCTTGCACCTGTTGGGTATCGATCATACCCGGCTGACCTATTCCTACAGTGGGCGTGACTTCCGGTTGACGGATGTGCACGGCAAAGTGATCCGCGAGATTTTGGCGTAAGTCGGAATGGAGTGAGCGGTTACATGGCTCACTCCAACCCCTCCGTCAGAACACTAACTTCAGCGCCATTTGTACAATGCGCGGATCGAACGCGCTCGCAATGCGCCCGAACAGAGGACTAGTGAAGGTGGAATTCGGGCTACCGAGTCGCGTATGGTTAAAGACGTTGAAGATCTCACCACGCACTTGGATGCGAGCCCGTTCCCTCAAGGCAATTTCTTTGAACAAGGAGTAGTCGGCATTCCAGGCTCCGGGTACGCGCAGGCGATTGCGCCCGATCACGCCGATGGTCCCGATCGCGTTCTGGCGGAACGCCTTGGGGTTGAACCAGGCGTTGATCTGCTCCCCGCGGGATCGGTCTCCACCCAATTCGATCGCCTCGCCCGTCAGATCGGCGCGGTTGCCGCCTACTCCGGTGAGGGCATTGTCGACACCGCTGAAAACCGTGAGGGGCGTTCCCGCCTGCGCAGTGAAAATGAAGTTGCTCTGCCATCCACCGAGCGCGGTGCGCACTACTTTATGGGAACCCTGGAGGCGAGGATGCTCCACAATGCCGGACATCACCAATCGCTGGGGAATGTCGAAATCAGACGGACCGCGGTTGTTGTTGAAGTTGAATGGATCCGGCCCGGTACTATTGCCCTCAGCCGTGGCGTAGGACGAAATATCAATCGACTTCGAGATTGTGTAGTTGGCAAGCAGGCTGAAGCCATGGCTGAAGCGCTTCTGCACCGTGAATTGGGCCGACTGATATTTTGACCAGCCACTGCCGGAAGCCAATTGCAAGCCGCCGATCGGCTGGTAGATGCGGCGTTGATTGATATTGGCGGGCGTGGCGCCCGGGCCGTAGATTGCCGGGTTGATCTCGGGCGAATTCAACAGGCGAGTGCCCTTAGAGCCTACGTAAGCGGCCCGGATTAGCCAGTCGCCGGGTAGTTGCTGCTCTATGACGAAATTCCAGTTCTGCATGTACCCGACCCTGAGGTCTGGCCCTTGCAAGCCCCAGGTGCCATATGGTGTGAACTGAAAGTCCTTGCCCGGAACGACGGGCGTGGGGTCGAGAATGGGACCGCCGGCGTAGGGATTGGAGAGCTGGAAAGGTCCGTTGAGCACCGATTGCGCGACGAATGGTTGACCGGCGGCCGTGCGGTTGTTGAAGATGCTCATGTAAGTATCATAGAAGATGCCGTACGCCGAACGGATTACGGTGCGCGGCCGCAATTGATAGGCGACGCCGAACCGCGGCGCGAACAAATTCCATTGCGTCGGAATGATTCCGTCCTCGAAACCGCGGTCGCGCTGGAAAAGCAGACCGGCCGGCGCGTTTGGATACGTCTCTGACTGGCGGCCCGGGACAAACGTCATGCGCTTTTTATATTTTTCGTTGATGTCATAGCGCGGATCCCAACGAAGTCCCACGTTGACGGTCAGCTTTTGCGTGAGGCGAATATCGTCTTGCACGAACAGTCCTGTGCTCCAGTTGTAGATACGGCTGCTCCAGAAGGACTGTTGCCGCCAGGCCGAGCCGACGCCGAGCACGAACTCGGCAAAAGAGTTTCCGGCGTTCGAACGTCCGGGATCGCTCAGCATCTGGCCGTTGAACGAGGCGTTGCCGCCGCTCGTCCAATACGAGGCTATATCCAACCGGTAACGTTTTACTTCTCCGCCAATACGGAGGTTGTGTTTTCCGGTGGCGTAACTGATGGTATTGCCGGCCTGGTAGGTTGCTTGCGGGCCGTAATAGCCAAGTCCCAAACTGATCCCTGACCAGTTACTAATGCCGACGTCCATGGTGGCGAAACCGGGGATGTAGCGCGTCCGCGCGCCCAACGTGGTGAAAGAAATGTCCAGGTCGGAGGAAGGCTGCGAGGTAGGTGTGGTCTGGTGGAATGTGGCAGTGAAGTCGTTCAGGAGCCGCGGCGTGAACGTGTAACTGTGGTTGGTGGTGATGCTCGTGGAACCGCCGAATTGGCCGGTCACGACATAGAGCAGGTTATTCGGAATCGACACCCACTTGCGGTCATAGAAAAGGTAGAAGACGCGGGCGGAGATGCGCTGCTTCGGGGAGATCACCTGATCCAGGCGGCCGATAAATTGGTAATCGTCGGTGGGATTTACCGGCGTACTGAGGCGCAGTTGATAGGCCGGGTCGGTGGTGGAGGGGATGTAGTTGAGCAAGCCGCGCGAGACGGGGTCGAACCGGGCCTGAGGGATGATGTTGCCTGGGAAGTACTGGGTAGGGGCGAGTGGATCGTGAATGGCGCCGTTGCCGTTAGCGGTGAGCCAGGAGGAGAAGTCGCCTCGTTTCATCGCCTCGCTGGGCGCGGATCGGAGCGCGCCGGGAGAAGCCACCCGCTGTTTGGTCCCCTGGTAGGAAAAGAAAAAGAACGTGCGGTCTTTGCCGTTGTAGATCTTCGGGAAGATGACCGGCCCGCCGATGGTGCCGCCGTACTGGTTGCGTTTCAGGGCATCGCGGCCGGAAAAAAAGTTGCGCGCGTTCATTTTGTAGTTACGCAGAAAATCGAACGCGGTGCCGTGGAACTGATTGGTGCCCGCGCGCGTCACGGCATTTACTACACCACCGACCTGACGGCCGTACTGGGCGTCGAAGGTGCTGGTCTGGATGCTGAATTCCTGGATGGCGTCCGGGTTCGGGTAGGGCTCGGCGATGTTGGTGTAGCCGTCATTATTGTCGGCGTTGTCCAGCAGGAAGTTGGTTGCGTTGCCGCGCGCGCCATTGATCGACACAGGAGAGTGATACTGCCCGCCGCCGATGGTGTTGATCTGCAGTGTGCCGCCTGTGGCGCCGCGGTCGGAAACGCCGGCGCTGAGCGACATGAGTTGCAGAATGTTGCGCCCATTCAACGGCAGGTCCTCAATGCGTCGGGCATCCACAACTTGCATGAGATTGGTCGTCGCGGTTTGGACCATCACCGCATCCGAACTTACGGTTACCTGTTCGTTAGCGGCGCGCGGCGCGAGCACCGCGTTTGCCTGGACGTTCGTGTTCACCTGAAGAGTAATCCCGGTTTGCAGGAATGGCGCGAATCCATCTTTCTCGACGCGGACACTGTAGGAGCCCACGGGGAGCAGCGGAGCCACGTACTGGCCCGACTCGTCGGCGGCAATGACGCGTGCCAGATTCGTACCTGTATTGGTGACGGTAACCCTAACGCCAGGAATGACAGCGCCTGTGGAATCGTAGACCGTCCCGTGAATCGTACCGTTGGCTTGTGCGTACAGCCCGGCGGCAAAAAGAAAAACTACGCTTCGTTGGACCCACTTCATAGAACCCTCCCTTGGTCAGCGGTTAGCGGTTAGCATCTCACGAGTTTACGGAAAAGGAAAGGGGCCCCGCCCGCGTTGTCCAATCCATTGGACGTAATTGGAGGCACCGTTGTTAGTTGCTTCCTGCCCTCCGCAGAAGACGATTCGGATCATAAACCCTTCCGTCTTTGATCACTTTGAAAATCTTGCGGGAATTCTGAATCAAAGCCAGCGGATCAGCATTCAGGATAACCATGTCGGCTAGTTTACCCGGTTCGATGCTTCCCAATTTTCCTTCCGCGCGAAGAACTCGGGCATTATTGATCGTCGCAGCTTGCAACGCCGCGGCCGGAGGCAATCCCGATTCCACCAGCATTTCGAGTTCCTGATGGAGCGAGAATCCCGGCGGGCAAAATGGCTCCGGCGCGTCCGTTCCGGCGAGCAGCGGCACACCCGCGCGATATAAAATGCCTGTCAGCTCTTTATATTTTTCAAATTCACGCTTCCGCAAATCGAGCGTCTCCGGAGTGAATGTAGTGCTCATCCGGCCGGCGCGATACTTCATCCAATATTTCATCAGTGGCTCCGGCACGTGCGCGTTATCCGGATGCTGATAATACTCGGGCAGGTCGGCCAGCAGGAGCATGTTGCGAAAAACGGCAAGCGTGGGATCGACAAACACCCCCCGCGCCTTGATCGCCGCAATCAGATCCCTCGCAATCGGGCTTTGCAAGTCGACATTAGCGCGACGTTCTAAAGCCGGCACCCCGGGCTTGACCGCCCCCGGCGGAAAAATAAAGTTGAAGACTCCCCAAATGTGCTCCAGGCAGTCAATGCCATCGGCGACGGCGTCCTGAGCGGAATACTTTCCCAGATGGCCCGTTACCACCAAACCTCTCTTGTGCGCCTCCTCGATCACTTTGCGGCCCACGGGCCGCTCTGTACCTACATAAAGCTTGAAAGTGCTGACTCCCCAATCGGCCATATCCGCAACCAGTTCCGGAACTTTATCGGGATTCGTGACCGCCCGGCCCCAGTAGCCGTGAAAAGGAGGATCTCCGTCGATCAGCGGGCTGCAGAGAAACAGCCTGGGCGAAAGCTCGGGATGCTCTTCGGCGTAGCGGGAGAGCAGCTTTTGCGCAACTATCAGGTCTCCCGTGGAGCGGATTGAGGTGACGCCGTTGCCGAGAAACAGGGGGAAGATCTGATCGCCCGTGAGGTGCGCGAAATCGAGTACGTAAGTGACATGCACGTGAGCGTCGATCAATCCGGGAATTAGAAATTTTCCGCGTCCGTCGATCACGCGCGCGCCGCGCGGTGTCCGGACCGGATGTTCGGGAGAACCGATACTCTGAATGCGTTCCCCCTCAATGACCACGGTGCGCGCTGGAAGCATTGTGCCGCTGATCGAATCGAAAACGGCGGCGCCGCGAATGACTAATGGGGGATCTTTAGCCGCAAGAATTTGCGATGCAACAACCAGAGCCCAGAGTACGCGCGCTGTCTGACCCACCGGCATTAGAACGTTAATTTCAGAGCAAACTGCATCTGCCTCCCTGTCGCCGCGCTGAAGATCTGACCCACTGTGGCGGGAACATTGATTGTAGACGCAGGAAAACCGAAGTTCGCGTGATTCAACGAATTGAACATCTCCCAGCGGAATTGCAGTGCGGACCGCTCTCGAATCGCGAATTTCTTGAAGAGCGCGAAATCCAGATTCTGGCTGCCTGGGCCGATTAATATGTTACGTCCCGCATTCCCGTTTACGAAAGAAGGAGCAAGCGCAAATGCGGACACATCGAACCATCGGCTGATGTTTCTCTGTCCGGACGGCAAGTTGCCGTCGCCGATGCGGTTGGGGCGATTCGTGCAAGCGCATCCAGCAAGATCCCCGGCCACCCCCACGTTGAAGGGTGAGCCTGCCTGCAACGTCAAAATGCCCGAGATCTGCCATCCGCCGAGAACTGCGTCCGCCGCCCGGCTCGAGCGATTCAGAATGGATTGGCCTTTGCCAATGGGCAGGAGATAATTGAACGCGCTGGTAAACACGTGCGCGCGCTGCATGCTGCCGAGGCCTTTCTCTTTATACTTACTGATCAGACGGCCTCCTTCAAACCCCTCATTGTCATCGAGCGTCCTGCTCCAGGTATAAGAGGTTAGAATACTCAGATTTCCGGAGAAGCGTTTCTCCGCTTGCGCCTGCAGCGCGTGATAACTGCCGGAACCGTTGGTCATATAGGCTGTCAGATTGTTGAACTGAGGATACGGGCGGCGGGGCTGGACGGCGCCCGGGCCTGGCGACGGCTGATTGAACGGGACACCATAAATTAAGCCGTGGTCGCGCTTCGCCCCAACATAGCTGACGTCGAGAGCCAAGCCCAGAAAAAGCTCCTGTTGAATCCCCAAGGACCATTGCTGGGCGATCCCTTCGCGGCGTTCGCGCTCGTGCGAATAAATGAGGTTGAAAAGAGGGGGAAGAGATCCGCTGATGAGCGCATCCCTTACGTTCAGTTGCGGAGTCACCGGATCGGAGTTAACGGTTCGCGTCAGGCGCCACGGAAAATTACCGCCTACATTCAGGAGATCGACTGAGAAGGGGTTGTTATAGTAGATGCCATAACCTCCGCGCACTGCGCTGCGGTTCGATCCAAAGGGGCGGTAGGCGAATCCGAAACGAGGCGCAAAATTCGCGTACCGCGGTTTAAATACCTCCTTCAGGTCAGCCTGCTCGGACGGAAAAGGAGGTGTTCTACCATACGTGTTCGCGGTTCGAGGATACACGGCGTTGCCTGTTGCCGGATTGAAGGATGCCCAGCGGTCCTGCGCCTCGGTCCAGGGGTGGTTGAATTCCCAGCGGAGCCCAAAATTCAAAGTCAGATTACGGCTGATCTGCCAGTCGTCCGTGACAAACGAGTACAGGCTCCAGCTAAACATCCTGACTCGATCCACGCCGCCGGAAACGCTTGCCGAAGCAGGCGTGCCCAGCAACATATCCGCCAGCCCGCTATTGGATCCGAGCGATGTTCGCTGCGTGCTGAAAATCCCGTTGAATTGGAAATTGCCATTGAAAGAGCCATCGGTAAACTGGTGCCAGGCGAATTTTCTGTAGTCGATCCCCACCTTCAGGCTGTGTGAGCCGCGGCGGTGCGAAACCTTGGCCAAGCCCTGATATTGATTGTCCGTCTCGACATTGGGCCGAAAACCAAAATCCCCGAATCCGGCGAAGTCGGAAATACCGAAAATCGGCGCTCCAAAGGTAAATGGATCTCTGGAGGTACCGAGAATCCCAGCTTCCCCGGCGATATCCTTTCCGACATTCTGCTGAATAAAGTTGGCGATAAACCGGCTATAGCCGACACTGAACTCGGCCACCGTTCGAGGGCTGACAACCCAGGTGTCACTCATCCCGGCCTGTTGCGGACGCACGAGTTGGTTATCTCCACCGAGCAGCGGGAAGGCTCCAGGATTGTATGCCGGACGATGGCTGATGCTGTACTTGAGAAATGCCGTGTGGTTGTCTTTGACGCGCCAGTCGATTTTGCCGGTGTAAATGTCAATGTTGGTCCGGTTGCTCAAAGCCGATACATAATTGCGAATCGGATCCACCGCATTGGGCGCCGGATAGAACTGCCGGGCCAGCTTGGTAGTAATCGGGTCCAGCCGGTTGGTTGGGATGATATTGCCAGCAAAGGGGCTGCGGATTCGTTGGCCTGGCCGATCCGGGTCGGGCATGCTGCTGAACGGATCATAGAGGGGAGCGAGCGAAGAGAGATCTCCGTTCAATTGGGCCGCTGAAGGAATCCGGCTTACCCGCGTCACTCCCTGCCGGATCACCGTCCCTTCATAAGCGCCGAAGAAAAACAGCCTGTCCTTGCGAATCGGCCCGCCGGCGGATGCGCCGAAGTTGTTCCGCCGGAAGGGAGGCTTCCCCAGCGCGAAAAAGTTGCGCGCATCCAGCTTGTCATTGCGGATGAACTCAAACACCGAGCCGTGCAAGGCGTTGGTTCCGGACTTGGAGATAAGATTCAAATGAATACCGGACTTGCCGCCGAACTCAGCCGAGTAGGTGCTGGTCATCACCTTGAATTCCTGTATGGCATCCGGCGACTGTTTCGGCCCCGGCAGCGCGTCCAGCGGGACAGTACTCACGATCCCGTCAATATAGTACTCGTTACTGTCAGCCGGCTGGCCGTTGGCCGCGATGGTTTTGTCGAAATAGTTCGATTGCGCGTTGCCAGGCGCGCCGGTGGTTACGCCAGCGGAAAGCAGCGGCAGATCCAGATAGTCTCGCCCATTCAAAGGGAGATCGACAATAGTCCTGCTTTGTATGACTTGACCACGCACGGAGTTCTCGCCTTCGATAAGCGGAGCCTGTCCCTCCACCGTGACCGTATCCGAAACGGATCCCAGCCGAAGTTTGAAATCCACGCGCAGCCGGCTTTGGACACTTAGATTGATATTCGTGCGGGACTCCCGGTTAAAGGCGGCGGCTTCCACTTCGATGGTGTATCGCCCCACCGCAAGCCCCACCAACTCGTAATCCCCCAGATCGTCTGTGGTTGTCGAACGGTCGAAATTCGTGTCGACCTGGCGAGCCACGATGCGGGCTCCGGGAACCCGGTTGCCGCTCGGGTCGAGAACAGTGCCGAGTATCGTGCCGCGGGAGACTTGTCCGGAAAGATCTCCACTAAGGATAATCGCAATGGACACCAGCCAAAGGCGAAAACGCAAGCAGAAAGAACTCGCTGACATTTCTTACCAACTTTCTACAAGAAACATGCACGAACTACATGTCCTTAGGAAAGGACAATCAATCTCTCTTGTACTTCGACAGGTAGGGCGCCTCAGGTTCACCCGTGAGTGTGCGGCCAATCTTCGCGCCGCTGCAAGCCGCAACGCCTGAGTTGTCCAAGATGCCGGACAGAATTCGAAGGTCTCCTTGTCCCACCCCAAAGAGGCCGATACGATGACGCAGCACTTCTCATCGGAGGCGATCACCAATGAATGAACACAAGCCCACGGAATGGACTCGCCGCACCATCGCCAATGGTCTGGGCACGTCTCCATCGAAGCTTTTCAGCAACCCGGGTACCGGGAGCGTCTTCCCGCCCCGGCGAGGCGGGGACGCTCCGGTCTAGCGCGCGAAAGTCCCTGATGCCCCCCACCGCCTTCTCCCGCCAACAGTGGATCATTGCCATCCTGCTGTTTTTTATGATCCTGTTGAACTACCTGGATCGCGTTGTCCTGTCGCTCGTGAGCCCGGTCATTCGCGCGGAATTCCATCTCACGCAGATGGACTACGCGGTGGCGGTCAACGCCTTCCTCATCGCATACGGCGTCATGTATCTCGGCTCGGGACTCGTTCTCGATCGTACCGGATCGCGTACCGGTCTTGGCATTTTCGTCGGTTTGTGGTCGGCCGCCTGTGTTCTTCACGCCGCCATCTCCGGGTTCTACAGCCTCGTGTCCTACCGTTTCCTTCTCGGCCTTTTTGAACCCGGCGGATGGACCGGCGCCGTGAAGACGGTCTCGGAGCGATTCCTGCCGGCGCAGCGCAGCCTCGCCGCCGGCATCTTTACGAGCGGGGCTGGCATCGGTTCCCTGGTCGCTCCGCCCCTCGTCGTCTGGTTGAGCCTCCACTATGGCTGGCGCAGCGCGTTTTTGATCAGCGGCCTGGCCGGCATAATCTGGCTGCCGCTCTGGGCGCTTGCAACCAGGCGGCCACACACTTCCATCGACCCGCTGCCTGTCGAAGCGCGATCCCCGATTCACAAACTTCTTCCCCGGTTGCTCCGTAATCCTCGTTCGCTCGCCTATGTCGCTACCCGCTTCTTCGGCGATACCACCGGGTACTTCTTCCTCTTCTGGCTCCCCGAATACCTCGTCACGTCTAAAGGCTTCACGCTGAAAGATGTCGGCGCCCTGGCCTGGATTCCCTTTCTGTGGAATGATCTCGGCGCGCTCGCCGGCGGCTACGCCTCGGGCCGCCTGGTCCAGTGGAGGCAAAGGCCGATTGAAGCCCGCAAAGTGATGATGAGCCTCGCCGCTTTCTTCGTTCTCGCGGGTTCCCTTCTTCAGAACGCTTCCGGAGCCATTGGTGTGCTGCTCTCCGTCAGCCTTTGCACGTTCGGCGTGGGTGTCTGGGCCAGCAATATGCACGCCGTCGCCGCCGATGGATTTACGTCTTCCGAAGTAGCCACCGTCCATGGCCTCGCCGGATCGGCCGGCGCCGTGGGAGGCATTCTCTTCAACACGCTGGTCGGCCACCTCAGCATGAGCGGCGACTATTTTTTCGCCTTCCTTGTGCTCGTCACCCTGCAACCGCTTGGAGTTGGCGCGTTGTGGCTTTGGCTGCCGGATCGCGAAGCGTCAGGCAATCCAAGAGGATCTAGTCCCAACGCAGACGTCTCATCGGGAAAGATCCAATAGATTGGACAATAGACTCCCGAGCCCGCAATCAGCTTCCCGGCTCCGCCTAGAATGAAGCATGCACGAACTATTAGCGGGTACCGGCCGCTCAGACATCACTCCCGCCCCCGGCACGCCCCAGGGCGGATGGGGCGCCCAGACCCATCAGCGCGGCCTCGCCAGCGACCTTCCTTTTTATGCCACCGCCCTCGTCCTCCAGGATGCCCGCCAGACAATCGCCATCCTTGATGTCGATTCCATCGGCTTCGATCCGGAGTGGACCACGCGCATCCTCGACGCCGTTTCCTCGCTCACCGGTCTACCGGTCGGGAATATCCGCTTCTCGTGTACCCACACCCACTCCGGCCCCAACACCTTTCGTCTCGCGGTGATCACCGAGGGGCGCGACATGATCCTGGAATATCTGAACGGCCTGCCGCTCCAGATCAGCGGCGCCGTTTGGCAGGCCCAGCAGAACCTCCGTCCCGTACGCGTCGGTACCGCCACCGGCGCCTGTGACATCAACATCAACCGCCGCCAAAAACTGCCCGATGGCCGTGTCGTCGTGGGCCGGAATCCCGGCGGCCCGGTCGACCGCGCGGTCCGCGTCGTCCGCCTCGACGGTCTCGACGAACAACCCGTCGCCACTATCATTCACTACGCCTGCCACCCCACCATCGTCGGCTGGCACGCCAAAGTCGCCACACCCGACTACCCGGGCATGGCCAAGCGGATCGTCGAAGAGCAGCTCGGCGGAACCTGCCTGTTCCTGCAAGGGGCCACCGGTAACATCGGGCCCCGCCTGGGCTTCACCGGAGATCTCAACATCTACCGCCGCTTCGGCCGCCTCCTCGGCCTGGAAGCCGCCAAACTCGCCCTTGGGATAGACACCTTGCCACGCGAACCCAAACTCGCCGGCCTCCAGGAATCCGGCACAACCATCGCCCTCTTCGAAGACGTTCCCGTGGAACCGCCGCCCGCCGTTCTCGGTCTCCAGTCCCGTTTTCTACAACTCCCGTTAAAATCCTTCGCTCCGCCGGAAGAAGCCGAGGCCGAAGCCGCCGCCCTGAGGGAAAAGCTGGAACGGCTCCGCCGCGAAGGTACCGAAGCCGAAATCCGCGCCGCCACCGCCATGGCCACCCAGGCCGGCATGCGTGCCGATCGCGCCCGCCTCTATCACGGCCGCACCCACATCGACTGGCAATTGCAAGGCATCCGGCTCGGTCCGGTCGCGCTCCTCGGCATCCCCGGCGAACCGTTCCTTGAAATCGGCCAGGAAATTGCCGCCCGTTCGCCGTTCCAGCAGACGCTCTTCTCCGGCTACTCCAACGGCGGCTTCAGCTATCTGCCGGCCCGGGACGCCTATCCCGCCGGCGGCTACGAAGTCGAAACGTCGCCCTTCGCTCCCGGCGCCGCGGAAATCGTGGTCGAAGAGTCTGTTCGCATGCTTCAGGATCTTTGGTCGGCCGCCTAGCGCACCACCGGAATCACCACTCGCGAAGCGGTTGCCGGACCGTGGTGAATCCGCTGTATCGCCGTCTTCTCGGTTTTAGCGAATGGCCCCTCGCCGGTATGGGAGTTGCGGTCATACGCCGGAAAATAACTTCCCGCGATCTCCAGCCGCAACGCATGGCCCGGTGCCAGCGCGAAAGCGGTATGCCCCAGGTCCACCGTGATCCGGTACACCGCGCCCGGCGTAACCCTGGATGCCTTCGCGTCCCCGTCCCGGTGCGTCAACCGCAGCACGCCCTCCGCCACCGGATACGCTTTGCCGTCCGGTGCCACATCCACCAGCTTCAGCGCATAATCGGCGTCCTGCGCATCCACGCTCACCCACAACTCTGCCCGCGGATTCCCCGCCACAACCATCTCCGCTTTTTGTGCCGCCGCGGTATACACAACCACATCCGCGCGGTCTTCAATCGGCCCGCGCTCCACCGGCCGGAACATGGACGATCGCGGCATCGGCTCCCCTCCCGGCGGTTCCACCGGCACGGGATTTGACGGATCGGACTCGAAGCGGTCCGCAGCCTCCTCCCTCGCCGCCGTCGCACCGGTCAATCGCCCGTCCCCCCGCCGGGTATTCGCCCGGCCCTCCGAATGCAGATACAACGAAGTCTCCACACCTTCGGGCGGGGGCCAGTCCCCAGCCGTCCGCCACTCCTTCCGCCCGAGCACAAAATACCGTACGCGGGGAAATTCTTCGGCGCCGCCCGGCTTCAAAAACCGGTCGAACCACCGCCGGTTCTCGTCCACCACGTCCACTTTCGCGCCCTCGCCGAAATCGAACCCGGCCACCACGCTCTTCCCCAGCGTCCCGTGGTCCCATGGCCCCAGAATCAGTTGCTGATTCGTTTTCGCCCGCTCCGTCGAGGAGTACTTCCGCATACGCTGAAAACTGGCCACGGTTTCCTTGCACAGGAAATCGTAGTACCCGACGATATGTTGCACCGGCAAATCGAGCCCCTTCACCCGCTCGCTCGCATGCTGCCGCGTCCAGAAGCCGTCCAGCCACGGATGCGTCACCATCCCACGCAGCCACGGCATCTTCCAGCCAATCGCCTGATCCAAATCCGTCAGCGGCAGGGTCCGGTAAAACGGCGTCAAATCCTGCGGGGCTGCAATGCCCGGCGGCGGTTTGGTGATTGCCGGACCCGCCCCGCCAATCAGCGCCAGCCGCAACGCCCCGCCCACATAGGCCGTGTAATAGAGGCTCGCCGAAGCCGCCGCCGGCGCCATCACCGTCAAACCGTAGGGCCGCTCTCCCGCCGCCAGCCACTGCACCGCGCCCGGATGCGATCCGCCCCATGTGCCCGTCTTGCCGTTCGACCACGGCTGCCGGGCCAGCCACTCGATCGTGTCGAATCCATCCTGATCGTCGTTATTGTGGTGGAAGTATTGGCCCTCGGAGGCAAACGCACCTCGCGCGTCCTGCACCACCGCCACATACCCCGCCGCCGCATAGCGCCGCGCCGTGGCGGCGCCGCCCTTCTTGTTGTAGGGCGTCCGCAGCAGCAGCACCGGTTTCCGCACCCCCGCTTCCGCGCCGTACACATCGGTGGCCAGTCCGACGCCGTCCCTCATCGGAACAAGGAACGTCTCCTGCGCCAGCGCCACCCAAGCGAGCAGACCCAGCGCAGCGCTACGCCAGAATCTCATGAATCGGATGCCCGAGATCGATTTCCAGCCGCTTCCTCCCCGGCACCTCCAGCCGCTTCGGGTCAAGCCCAAGCTGATGCAGCAGCGTCGCGTGTATATCGGTCACGTAATGGCGATTCTCCACCGCATGGAAACCAATCTCATCCGTCGCTCCGTGCACCACGCCGCCCTTGATGCCGCCGCCCGCCATCCACACGGAAAAACCATAGGGGTGATGGTTCCGCCCGTTGGTCCCCTCTGAGCCCGGCGTCCGGCCAAACTCCGTCGCAAACACCACGATCGTGTCGTCCAGCATCCCGCGCTGCTTCAGATCTTTCAATAACCCGGCAATCGGCTTGTCCACCTGCTGGCAAAGGTCCGTGTGCCCCTTCTTCAAATTGGAGTGTGCGTCCCACTTCCCTGCCCCGCCATTCTGCCCATGG
The DNA here is from genome assembly GCA_035526195.1 of Bryobacteraceae bacterium. GTDB lineage: Bacteria > Acidobacteriota > Terriglobia > Bryobacterales > Bryobacteraceae > CADEFT01. The sequence continues at coordinate 5,736 of DATLCW010000150.1, read as the reverse complement.
AACACCTGGATGAAGCGTACGCCCGACTCGGCCATGCGCCGGGCCGCGAGGCACATCTCTCCAAACGGTTTCGTGCCTTCCTGGTCTAACCCATACAGCCGCCGCGTCGCTTCGTTCTCCTCGCTGAAGCGCATCACGTCCGGCACCGCCGTCTGCATGCGGAACGCCAGTTCATACGATTTGATCCGCGCCCGCATTGCCGCGTCATCCGGGTACTCCGCCATGGATAGGCGGCTGAACTCGCTCACCAGTTCGAACTCACTCTTCTGTTCTTCTTTCGACACGCCCGGCCCGAGCTTGGAAAACGCCAGCGGATCCTCCGGCCGCACCGCCAGCTGCACGCCTCCGTGTTCCGGCCCGAGGTACGCTGCCCCGTGGGCCGCCAGGCCGCCGCAACAGGTATCCACCGGCTCGCCCAGCACCACGAACTGAGGCAGATTCTCGTTCAAAGAACCCAGTCCGTAGTGCACCCACGAACCAATCGTCGGGAACTGCCCCTCCAGCACATGCCGCCCGGAATGGAACTGCATCTGCGCACCGTGATTGTTGTCGGTGGTCCACATCGACCGCACCACGGCAATATCGTCAATGCATTCGGAAACATGCGGCCACCAGTCACTGACCTCAATGCCGCTCTGGCCGCGCTTTTTGTAGCCCACCTGCATCGGATACAGGTTTGGCTCAACCTTGTGCAATCCGACGATCACCTCGCGCAAATTTTTCTTCACCAGCGGGTTCTGATCGAAGTCCTTGAACGGCGTATCGCCCAGCCGCATGCCCGCGTACTTGTTCAATGCCGGCTTCGGGTCAAACGTCTCCATATGGCTCACGCCGCCAATCATGAACAGCCAGATCACCCGCTTCGCCTTTGGCGCAAAATGTGGCTTGCCGTCGGGCGGACGCCACCCCGCCGTCGCTCCGTTCAGCATGGAGCCGAGCGCCAGTCCCGTGAACCCCATGCCCATATCGGCAAGGAATGCCCGCCGCGCCACGTGATGCATTTTTCTCATAACGCCCCTCTATCGAATCGTCACGAAATCATTGTGGTTCAACAGCACGTGAACGAAGTTTTCCCTCGCCCGCGTCCCGCCCGGCTGGCGCTGCAAAAAGCGTACACCCACCGCTTGCTCTTCCCCGCCCGGCGGGCGCCCGAGAATGGTTTCGAATGCAGACTTCACAAACGCTTCCGGCGGCCCGCCCCCTCCGATCTTCGCAGCCAGAACCCGTGCCTTCTCCACGCTGATTTGGCTGTTCGCCAGCGCCAGGGCCTGCTGCGGCACCACACTTTCGCTCCGGGAGTAGCACTCGACCGGATTCGGTCCGTCGAACATCTTCAAAAACTCCATTTGGGTGTCCGGCGAGTGCCGGAAATAAATGCTCCGGCGCCTGGATTCGAGCCCCTTGGTTTCATCAATCTCCGGACCGCCCATCGCCGGGTCCAGTTCTCCGGCGAGCGAAAGAATGCTGTCCCGCACGACCTCCGCCTCCATCCGTCGTGGATTCATCCGCCAGAGATAGTCATTCTCCGGGTCGGCCGCCATGTTCGGATTGTTGTCCTTCCCCGCGGAGGTTCGCATGCGGTAGGTTGCGCTCGTAACCATAATACGGTGGATCGCCTTCATGTTCCAGCCACTTTTCACGAACTCGGTTGCCAGCCAATCGAGCAGCGCCGGATGCGTCGGCGGCTTTCCGTTCAAACCGAAATCGAATACGGTCGGCACCAGCGGACGGCCAAAATGCCGCAGCCAGAGATGATTCACCGCCACTCGCGCCGTCAGCGGATTCTCCGCCGAACCGATCCAGCGCGCGAGCGCCGTCCGCCGCCCCGTGCTTTGGTTCTCGTAAACCTTGCCAACGCTGTGATACCCCTCCCTCGCCTGCGTCAGCGCCGTTGTCGCCGCCGTCAACCGCTTCTGCGCCTCGCCGATTAACTTCTCATCCGGGGTTTTTGCCCGCAAAGCCCGATCAAAGTCCATCTGCGCCCGCGTCACCGCCTCGTCCGCTTTCAGGATACCGGCCTTCCGCTCCGCCTTCCGCGCCTCGATTGCAAGCGCCTCATAGGCCGCGTCCGGCGGGCTCGCAAACTTCGCGTTATCCGCGGCAATTCGCGCGCCCAGCGCGATCACGTTCTCCTTTGCCGCCGCCAGCGCCTTTTTCGCCAGCGCGAGTTCATCGGCGGCCGCCCGCATCTTCTCGTAGCCCTCCGCCATGCTCGCGTTGGCCAACTCCTTCTCCACCGCCGCAAATTGCGCCTGCTTCTTCGCCAGGTCCGCTTCGGCCCGTTCCACGTCAGCCTTCGCCTTCGCCTGCAGATCGGACTGCACAAAAGAGCGGTGGTCCGGATAATAAGAGTCCAGCGGCAGCGTGACCGGCTCCACTTTTCCCAGCCCCAGCCCAAACAGCCGCGGCGCCGCCGCCGTCAGCGGCTTCTCTTTATCCGGCTGCTGAATGTCGCCGCGGATGTAGAGATAAGTAGGCCGTTGCGCGTCGGCGTCGAACACCCGGGCGAGGCCGTCTTTATCGATGTCCGTCTCTCCCGGCACGCGGTCGACGCGCACCTCGTAGGGCTCAAAGAAGGCTCTGAACCGGTAGTATTCTTCCTGCCGGATCGGGTCATACTTGTGGTCGTGGCAGCGCGCGCACTTCATCGTGATGGCCAGCATCCCGAGTGCGGTATGGTCCACCGCGTCCTGCATCCACCCGTCCCGGTCGTATTTGGCGTAATTGCGGGCCAGGAATCCGGTCGCCCGCAACGCCTTCGTGTCCTCCGGGGCCACCTCGTCGGCGGCGAGCATCTCGAGAATCATCCGGTCGTAACCCTTGTTCTCGTTAAGCGCCTCGACGATCCAGTCCCGCCACCGCCACATGAACCGCTGGCTGTTCCGGACATCATTGCCTTTCCGCCAGCCGTACCAGTCGCTGTAGCGCCAGATGTCCATCCAGTGCCGGCCCCAGCGTTCGCCATAGCGGGAGTCGGCCAACAGCCGGTCAACCACCGCCTCGTACGCTTTCGGTGAGCGATCCGCGAGGAACTGGTCCAACTCGGCCCGCGTCGGCGGCACGCCAACCAGGTCCAGATACAACCTCCGCAATAGCAAACGCGGTTCCGCCTCGCCCACCGCCGCCAGTTTTCGCTTTTCGCGCTCCGCCTCGACAAACGCATCTATGGGATTGCGTACCCACTTGGCATTCGCCACAACCGGCACCGCGGGCCGCTCGGGCTTGCGGAAGGACCAGTGTTCCGGCAGGGGCGGAAGCGCATCGGCTTTTGCCGCCACCGGCGTTGCCGTGTCATACGGGGCACCCTCGTCGATCCATTTCAATAAGGCTGTCAGTTCCGGCTCCGCCAGTTTCGGCATCTGCAGGGGCATGTGCGGCTCCGCCGCATGGCTCGCGACCCGGTAGAGGAGGCTCTCTTTCCCCTTCCCAGGCACAATCGCCGGCCCCCGGTCCCCGCCCCGGATCGCCAGGTTGCGGCTGGAAAGATCGAGACCGGACTTCTTCGATGCTCCGGAATGGCAAGCCATACACCGCTGCTTGAGAATCGAAAGCGCGCCCGATTGTTGCCCGAAGCAACAGATGGCGGCGAACGCGAAAAGTGCGAGATGCAACAGCATATGACCGTAGACTACTGTGTCCCGGCGTTGCGCGCAAGTCATGAGAGTGAGCCTGTCCATAATTATGAACGGAATTTACGGCATCGGGGCAATCTGCATCGTCATGTTCAACCATGTGCAAATATTGGGCTTCAGCCAGGCTTTGATTTCGGGAGTGCGAGTGCAAGGCCGATTCATCCCCGGATTCGACGGGAGGGGTATTGCGTGAGCAATGCCACCACCTGTGCAATCATATTGGTTCGCTAGTCTGCGTAACCTCGCATGGATCTCCTCACACCGGCTACTCCCGAAGAATTGGCGTACGCTCTCCGTGAATCCGCCTCCGCGGACAAGCGGATTGAGTTGATAGGCAAGGGGAGCAAGCGCCGGGCCGGGGGGGCGTCCGGCGCGGCTGATGTGCAGATCACGACCGCCAGGCTGGATCGCGTGCTGCAGTACGAGCCGAAGGATTTGACGGTAAGCGTGCAACCCGGCCTGCCCTACGCGCAGTTCACGGAGATGCTCGCCAAGGACGGGTACATGGTACCGCTCGATCCGCCGTTTGCGGCGAACGCTACCCTGGGCGGCGCGATCTCGGCCAATTCGAGTGGTCCAAGGCGCCGTGTCTACGGTTCGGCGCGAGATCTGGTCATCGGCATGCAGTTCGCCACGCTGGAGGGCAAACTGATCCAAACCGGCGGGATGGTGGTGAAGAATGTCGCCGGGCTGGACATGGGGAAGCTGCTGATCGGATCGCTGGGGACGCTGGCGGCGATCACCGTATTGAACTTCAAACTGATTCCCAAGCCGCATGGGTCGCGAACGTTTGTGTTTGAATTCCCCGATTTGCGGGATGCCATCGCCTTACGGGATAAGGTGATCCGAAGCGTGCTGCAGCCCGTGGCCATCGATTTGTTGAATCCGGCCGCCGCCGGACGCAAGGGTTGGGTACTGGCAATCGGGGTCAATGGAAATGAGGCCGTGCTGCGGCGCTATACCCGCGAGCTGTCCGGAGGCGCGATGATAGAAGATGAGGAAGAACGGGCGTTTTGGCATTTGGTCCAGGAGTTTACAGCGCGATTTGTGGCGGTCAATCCGGAAGGCGCGGTGGTACGGAGTTCGGTGCCGTTGGCTTTTGTGGGCGAGGCTGTAGGAAAACTTCCGGGCGCGGTGGTGGCGCGGGCGGGAAACGGTGTCATTTATTCGCACGTCACAAATGCCACACAGGCCGGGGCTGCGCTCAGGGTGGGCAAGGCTCTGATGGAGTTTGGTCCGGCTTCGCGCGAGGCTTCGCTCGACATGTGGCCGAATGTGGATTCCGGTTTTGCCGTGATGCAAAGGATCAAGGAAATGTTCGACCCGAAGAAGCTGTTGAACCGTGGTAGATTCTATGGCCGTCTCTGACATCGATAAGCCGCAGCAGAAGGATCTGGATAAATGCGTCCACTGCGGGCTGTGCTTGAACTCCTGTCCCACCTATCGCGTCCTTGGCATTGAGATGGACTCGCCGCGCGGGCGGATCTATCAGATGGTTCAAGTGCATAACGGCGCGGACATCAGCGCCTCCTACCTGGAACACATGGATTTGTGCCTCGCCTGCCGTGGCTGCGAGACCGCATGCCCATCCGGGGTGCAGTACGGAAGGCTCATTGAAGCCGCGCGGGCGGAGATTGAGACCCGGATGGAACGGCCTTGGGGCATTCGGATGCTGCGGCGGTTTGTGTTTGGGACGCTGTTGCCGTCGCGCGGGCTGCTGAAACTTGCCGCCGCGGGGTTGTACGCGTATCAGAATTTCGGCTTGCAGAAGGCGGCACGGTCTTTAGGTTTGCTCAAGCGGATGGGCAAGATGGGCGAGTTGGAAAAACTGGCGCCGCCGGCGGAGTTTCCAACGTTCTTTGACGCTTACGGCAAAGTGTTTCCGGCGGAAGGCGAGAGACGCCACAAGGTGGCATTTCTTGGTGGCTGCGTTGCGAATGTGAGTTTCGCCAGATTGAATGAAGCCACGGTGCGCGTGCTGCAGAAGAACGGATGTGAAGTACATGTTCCGGCCGGGCAGACGTGCTGCGGAGCGTTACATTTACATGCGGGAATCCGGGCCGATGCGCGCCGTCTGGCGCGCATCAATGTGGATGCTCTGGCT
>DATLCW010000175.1:0-5803 GCA_035526195.1 Bryobacteraceae bacterium | reverse complement strand
GGTGCGGTAGTGGATGAACTGTCCGCCCAACTTCAAGTTATGGGTCCCGATCACCCAGTTCGCGGTCTGATACATCTGATACAGGTTTTTAGGTCCTCCCTCGCTCTGGCGGCCTCGGGGCAAGGCGCCCGTTTCGATCGCGAATGCCGAAAAAAGTCCGTTGGGCCCCGCCTCCGGCGCGGTGGACGAAAACCGGTTGAACACCAGTCTTGATTCGGTCACCATGCCGACGGACCACACCCGTGTCATACTCAAGCCGGCATTCTGGTTGCGCGTGAATTGAGGTTGGTCGAGTTCGCGCGCATAGGGTTGGCGCACCGTCGCAAACTGGTCCACATCCTGCACGGCGTACCGGCCCATGAGCATGGTGCGGACGCCGAGCGCATGGTCTACTCGTGCGGTCCCGAAATAGGCGTTTTGGGGATTGCCGGCGCCGGCATCGTTCGGTCCGATGCGCGAGACGGCGGCAAATGCCGGCAGCGTCATCAGTGAGCCGCCCGCGAAAGGCCGAGCGGTGCGCGTTACCACATCGGCCGGGGATAGGTTAGGTGGAAGCGGATACTTGCGGAAGATAGCCTGCGTCGCCGGCGAGCTGATGGCCACCAGTTGCGGCGTGGGAACCACGAAGGTGCTGGTGTCGGTGCTGCGGATCAGAATGGATTCAAACGAGCCGAAGAAAAATGCCTTGTCCGCGAGGATGGGACCGCCGAGAGATGCGCCCGGCTGGTGGCGGTTGAAAACGGCGCGCGGGTCGCGGCGTGCGTTATTCTCAAAGCTGTTGGCGGCCAGGCGCGAGTTGCGCACGTAGTCATAGAGCGAGCCGTGGAATTCGTTGGTGCCGCTTTTGGTGACCAGGTTAGCGACGAACCCGGAGTTGCGGCCGTACTCGGCGGTGAAGCTGTTGGTGAGGATGCGGTATTCGCGCACGGCCTCGTTCGGGATCGCCAAACCCGGCTTGCTGGTGGAGGGATCAGTGTTGTCGCTGCCGTCGAGCAGGAAGTTCGCCGATTCGGCCCGCTGGCCATTGATGGCGATTCCCACGCCGCGGCCGGACGCGTTGAGCGCCGGCACGGCGCCGGCGCTCAGTGCGACAAAGTCGTAAGGATTACGAGTCAGCGTGGGCAACTCGGCAATGACGTTTCGATCAATGGTTTGCCCCAGCGTCGCCGTCTCGGCCTGCAGCAGCGGCACGCCTTCTTCGACTGTGACGCTTTGATCCACCGAACCAATCTGCATCTCGAAATTCAGCGCGATGATATCCTGCACCCTCAGTTCGACTCCCAATTTGAGGATCATTTTGAAGCCGTGCTTGCGCAGAACGATGCGGTACGTACCCGGCGCAAGCTGCGGGATGCTGTAGAGGCCTTCTTCGTTGGTCTCGGTTGTCATCCTCAGTCCGGTCTCGACGTTGATCGCCAGTGCCTCGACGCCAGGCATGACAGCGCCCGTGGGGTCCGTCACACGGCCGGTAAGCGTAGCCGTGGGGCTCGCCCACAGCGCACTAGCCAATAGGACCAGGCATCCCAGAAGCCGCATCGTTTGTCCTCCATGTCACCTCAGTATGCAAACGCGCGAGGTGAATTGTATCAGGGATGATTCGCTGTTTCGTTGAGGAATCCGGCAGTGAGCAGTTGCTTGCCCGTTGGCTGGCGGCTGCCGCCGAGCGGCTCGGCGGTGACGAACACCTGATCGATCTGTGCGAGCACGTTGGGGTCTTCGAATTTCATCACCCAGCGCTTTTGCGCCGAGTCGTCCACGTAGAAGATCCCCAAGCTGCGAGGCGCTTGCGAACGGCCGTCGCGCTTTCCCCAAACCTGGAAGGATACCTTTTCCAAGTTGCCTTTGTTTTGCAGATCGAAGGCATAGAAGATCAGCGATTTACCCTGGGTGAGGAAAATGCGTCCAGGGACCGAGCGAGACCGGCTGGTTCCCGTGTCCAGCACGTCCATGACGCGCAAATTGCGGGCGCCCATCAAATCGCGAATGTCTTTGCCGGCGGCGAGGAGCTGGCGTTCGCGTTCGATGGTCTCCGTTTGTTCGCGCGCCTGTTGCGCGAGTTGCTCGAGCCGCATTCGCTGTTCCGCGACTGTCACCGATTCGACGGAATGCGCGGCGCGAAGGGACTCCAGATTCTGATTTGCCTGAGCAAGGGCGAGCTGGCTTTCCCGAAGGCTGCGTCCGAGGCGCTCGGCCTCAGCGCTGGATATGCCCGAGTCCCCGCGAGTCAGCTCCAACTGCGCCGACAGGGCCGATATGCGTTCCTCCAGCCGGCCTCTGTCGGCCAAGGCCACATCGTGTTCTGCGCGGAGCAGCGATAGCCGATGGGCGAGGTCGCGTTCTCGATCCCCCGCATCGGGCGGGGCCGCGGGAGGCGGCGCGGGCTGCGGTACGGCGGGCGCCGGCACGCGGTTCCCGGAAACCAACCGCTCCAGTTCGGCGACTTTCCCCGACAGCACCGCGACCCGGCTTTCGGCCTCGCGTTGGCGGTCGGCGGCGGAACGGTAAGCGGGCCAAACGGCCAACAACAGCGCGGCGGCCGCGCCAGCGGGCACGAGCATCCACCACTGCCACACCGGCCGGCGGCGTGGCTCAACGATTGATATGCCTTCCTTGCCTGCCCGTTCGATAAATCGCTTTTTCAAGCCTCGCCCGCCCAATGTCCATCTGGCCGCCCGCGGCACTTGCAGTACCGGAAGGCCCTCGCCTACTATCGAGTGGAAGTCGCGGTAACAGGCGCGGCAACTCGGGCACTCGTGCAGGTGCTCCTGCAGCTTGCGAAACTCTTCCACCGTCACGTCGCCGGTGACGGCGAGCGCGCAAAGCTCCTCAAAAACTTCATGAATGGGCATCGTTCACCTCCGTTGCCCTGGATTTATTGCGACCGAGAAACTCCCGCAGCTTTTTCAGGCCCCGGTAATAGTGATTGCGGCCGTTGCCATAAGACTCGCGGAGCTGCTCAGAGGCCTCGCGCACGGTGTGTGCGTCAAAAGCTACCAGCCTGACGATTTGTCTCTCCTTGTCGTTGAGCTCTTTCATCCCGCGTTTCAGGACCTGCTCCCATCCCTGGGGAGTGAGCCGTTCGCGCCCGCCCCACTCTCCGGCCAGATCGCTCTCCGCAAGGGCAGCCGTTGGAGAGGCATCGTAGAAGCTTCGCAGGGTAAGATATTTCCGGCGGTTGAAGCTGCGGTGGTAGGCGTATTGCAGCAGCCAGACCTTCACGCTGCCTTTACCCGCCTGGTAGAGGCCGGCCTTCCGGTACACCTCGAGGAAGACATCCTGCATCAGATCTTCGGCTTCGCCCTGGTCCCTAAGGATTTTTCTGGCGACGTCGAAGATCAGCCGGTTGTAGCGATCGAATAGCAGGCCCAGCGCCTCTCCGCGCCCTTGCCGGATGTCGTCGATCAGTTCCACATCGGTCCGATCGGGCAAACTTGCCTCCCAGTCGTTTTACCGCTTCGATAGAGTATGCACCTGAAAGGTGTTGGTTGTATCTGGAGTCGCGCGAATTCTTGAAGCCGATAGCGGTTTTTAACGCGCCGCGAAACTCTTCAGGGGGGCGGGTTGGGTTGGCGAACGGCAATGGTAACCGGTCGGCTGCGTTGCCCGGCGGATTCGAGGATCACTTCGACGGCGTCGCCGGTGGCGGCGTTGGCGGGGACGAAGGCGTTGATCTGACTACAAGCCACTGAAGCTAGGGGCGAGGCCGGCGAAGAGGACTTGGGCTTGCTGGCCGCCGATGGTTACCGTCACCGGGTTGGTGACGCTGCTGAGCGGAGAAGAAGGCGACGGCCGGCCGGCCATGTGAGGTCAAGGTGGAGTTCGGGGGAGGGTGATCACCTACCCGCAGGGCGGCGCGAAGCGCCGTGTTGCAGCGAAGCGAAACATAGGGAGACCCCGAAACAACCTTGACGGAACGAGGGGCAGAGCCCCTTAGGGGTTCTTTCCGAGAAGTGAGCGAACGCGATCTGAGTAAGGAAGATCGGCGCTGCGATAGCCAGCGACCTAGTTGCGCGTGAATAGAATCAGTTTTCCGAGCTGGTTCTTTGTCGCCGGGGAAGCCGCTTCGAGCTCCCTGAGACGTCGAAGCATCATTGTACTGCTGGGATTTTCAATTGTCGGAACGCTCAAGGACTCTCAACCTTCACGAAAATCCTTGAGCTTCGGAGAACAGGGATCAGATTTGGAAGAACGAACCCGTCATCGGCGGTTCTTCCAGAATCGGTTCGATGACATCAAGCAGCGAGAGCTGCTCTGGGGTGAGGGGTGGGAGATAAGGAAGCATGTTCTGGGCGAGACGAAGCGACGCTGTGTCGCAGTGGCCTTCGTCGATCTCGACGCCGCCGGCTGCGCGGCCGAGTCTCCTTGCTGCAAGAAGCGTCGTTCCGCTGCCTGCGAATGGATCCAGGATCACGGCATCTTCATCGGTGTAGGTTCCGATGATTCTACCGATTGCTCCTAGGGGTTTCTGATGTGGATGTAGTTGAGGCTTCGCTTGATGCCAGTGGAGCACGTCACCTACGGCATTTTTCGGCTTGGCCGGAGAACCCTTGGCGAGCAGGTAAGCAAGCTCGTGCTGCGAGCGGGTAAAGCGCCCAAAGGCGATTCTGTTTTTCAGGAACACGAGAGTACTCACTGGTCGAAGCCCGACCGCTTTCCAAGCGGAGAAGAAGATATCCGCATGTGGCCAACCGTAGAACGTCAGACAGAGCGAGTCCGGCTTGAGCACTCGCGCGATTTGCTCAAACACGGGGAGCACCCAGCTCGGATCAGAATCGCCCTCGATGATTTCGTGGCCGCTCCCCCATCGGCCTGAATCCGACACAAGATAGGGCGGATCGGTCACGACCATGTCGAACATTTCGGCGGGGAAGATCGGAAGGACGTTTCGGCAATCGTCCTGATAGAGGGTGATCCTATCGCTATCATAGACGGGCATGTTGCAAGGCATTCTGTACGCACCTTTCAGTGCGAAGCGCGGTTTTCTCTAGAGGCTTCGCGTGTCAGGTGGGGAATTCGGACCGCCTTACGCAGTATCCCGGCTCCGTTACTGCGATTACTGCGTTAAGCCGGGCTCATTCGTAAGTTCTTGAAACTCAATGGCCTCTATTTGTCAGGATGAACGCCGTGGACGCATATGTCCTTTATTTTCAATCGGCATTCGTGTTCCCAAGCTGGACGTCGTGGGTTCGAATCCCATCTCCCGCTCCAACAACCTCTTCATAATCAGTGGCTTACAGCCCTCTTTTTTTGTTGTGCGGAATACTGTGACGACGCTTGACGCCATTGGCGTGCTCGGGGGTGTCGAGGGGCGTTTCGCGTTGGTAGAATTGCCTCTATGACTCTTTCCGCCCGTCAGTCGTTGGTGTGTGCTGCGCTGACGGGGTGGCGTGGCGACGGTCCCTGTCCTTGGCAGAGTCCGATGGCCAAAGGGGACATCATCGCGTGGGCGGCCTCGTATCTCGGCGGTGAGGAGGGGTTGGCTGCGGCGTTTGCTGACCTTGCGCGGGAAGGCTTGTTCCATCAGGTGCTCTACTCGGTCTTTGCTGCGCCCGTCTATTACTGCTCCTACGATGGGCGCTTTGTGGATGAGCTCCCTGGGAACATCGCTGTGTGGATCACGGGGGCGACGATCTCCGATCTCAAGGATTTTTGGAGCGCTGAGTTGTGAGCTTTCGGCAAGGATGCGTGTAAGTTGATCCGGTCGTGCTATCTGGTTGGAGTTTGCGGATAGCACCACGGCATCCACTCCGCCGGCGAAGCCGCCACCGCCGCAGGATTTCGCAGCATCGCCACCATGTAGTCG
>DATLCW010000142.1:0-5044 GCA_035526195.1 Bryobacteraceae bacterium | reverse complement strand
CACCGCAACAGACCGCGGAAACCTCGCGGGGAATTTTAGCGGCGTAAACCCGAGATTTTCCAATCTACAGGGATTTGTGGACGGGCAACTCGCCACCGTGCAGGTCGAGTTCGATTTTTTGGCGAATGGCCGAATCCCCGGCGACCTGGTGCCAGGACCTGTGGCGCCGCCCAACCGCCGATTTCATACACGCTACACCGACGCGGCGTGGTTTATCCAGGATACTTGGAAGCTGACACGTCGGCTCACTCTCACTCCAGGCCTTCGGTGGGAGTTCTACGGAGGATCCTCCAGCCCCGGCCATGAAAGGGTCCGCGACGTTAACTTTTATCCGGGAGAGGGCGGCGACTCTTATATGCAGTTTGCGAACGGCGCTTTTCAACGCACCCTGGAGGCGCCCGGCAAGTATCGCGGTCATTACGTCCTGCCCGACCGCAATAACTTCGGACCGCGCCTGGGTCTGGCCTTCGACCTGACCGGCGATGGCAAGACGGTGCTCCGGGCAGGCGCCGGCATCTTCTTCGATGCCAACTATTCAAGGGCGGTGGCGGCGTTATCCGGCCGCGTTCAGTTCACCAATGTCCCCTTCACTCCGGAAATGTTGGAGAACCCCTACGCTATCGCAGGGCAGGCCACGAGCGCGGCGCCCAGCATCACGCGCTCAGATCCAGAGATGGAGGCTTCTTACACGAGCTCCTGGAACGCGACCATCGAGCGCGAGTTGGGCGGGAAGATGGTGCTGTCGGGTTCGTATGTCGGGTCGAGCGGTTCGGGGTTGCTGTTGTTGGCGCGCGAGAACGGGCAGGGAAGCGGACGATACGTGGGCCGGCCGGGCCAGCGTATTCTCCCCAACCTCGGCTACTTCCTCACCGGGAGGAATCTGGCGCATTCCAGTTATCACGGCCTGCAACTGAAAGCCGAGGCTCGTGAGATTCGCCGCCTCGGGCTTCAGTTCGGCGCCAACTATACGTGGGGTCACTCCATTGACAACACCAGCGCTAGGGACACCGAGGGGCAGGGGTTCTCCCAGGGCTTTCTCATCGACCCCAGCAAGCCGCGGCTCGACCGGGGTAACTCCAGCTTCGATCAGAGGCAACGGTTCGTCGCTCACTTTATCTGGAAGATTCCCGCCGGCTGGAGCCCTCCAGGTTTGGCGAAGCATCTCGCCGCCGGCTGGCAGCTGAGCGGCATTGTTTCGTTTCAAACCGGGCAACCCTTTCACATGTTCGACCAGGGAACTCCCGATAGGGAGCTTAACGCGCAGCGGCCGCGCCTGACCGGGCCTCCGCCGCGCGTGCTGCGGGCAACCGAAAGGATCCCAGACCCATTGACGCCTAACCGTTTTCTCTTGGTGCCCGCAAACGGGATTCGCAACCCCGACGGGAGCTGTATCCCTAACGCTACCCCGTTTGCCTGCGTCGCCTCGGTCCACGATCCGCTGGACAATCTCCTGCCCCGGTCGAGCTACACTCGTCCCGGCCGGCGCTTCCAGGATGTCGCGCTCACCAGGAGCCTCCAGGTGCGCGAATCGGTGCGCGTGCAACTTCGCGCCGAATTCTACAACCTGTTCAACCATGCCAATCTGCAGTTGGCGCCATTGGCGGCGAACAACGGCCTCACACTGAATGCCCCCGCGTTCGCGGGTGGCGCCGTAGGCGGCGTCGTCGCCAGCTACGGCGGCACGCCGCGCCAGGTTGTCGTGGCTGCCAAAATCATTTTCTAGGTTCTCGAGGTCGGGCGCCCCACCGACTTCCCGGCATCGTGAACGCTAGCAAAAACGTTAACCCCATCCACTCACACGTCATAAGGAGGTTTCAATGCTTCCACGAATGCTCAGCTTGCTCTTCTGTTGCAGCCTGCTCACCCAGGCCGCGAATATTTTCGTGATGTCTAGCGGACGCTCCACGTCCGACGCCGAGTTGCGCCGGGCATTGGAGTCCTTTGGCCATTCCGTCACTCTCGGTGTTCCCTTTGATCGCTTCGATGGGACACAGAACCTGGCCGGAGTGGATGTGGTTTATCTCCAGGTCAACTACAACTGGATAGGGAGTGGATTTCTGGTCGCTATCATGCCCTTTGCGGGGCAGGCGGCGCTGGTGAACTTCGTTAACCGGGGCGGGGGCCTTGTGACAACCGAGTGGTTGCTGTGGCTGACGGCCGACTGGGGTCACTTTTTCTCCGGCCTCGACTCCATACTTCCGGTGTATCCCAGTTTGGACTGGGATACCCAGAGTACCGCCGTAACTTTCACCCGGAATGTCGCGGATGAAGATCTCAACGCCGGGCTGCCCGCTTCGTTCGGAGTACCGTTGGACAACATCGACGGCACGCGAACCCTGATCTCGCTGGGCGCCACTCGCGCCGGCGCCTCGGCGTTCTACACAATGGATGGCGGTTTCATCGCCTTGGCCGGCTGGAACGCCGGCGGCGGCCGCGTGTTGAGCTTCGCCACCTTGAACGGCGAAGCCCAGTTGCGGGATGCCGGTTTTCGGCGGCTTCTCGGCAATGCCATAAATTGGGCTGTGCGGCCGTCGGTTTCAGCCGGCGGCGTGGTGAATGCGGCGAGCTTCGCGCGTGGGCAACCCGTGGTTCCGGGATCTCTTGTGTCCATCTTCGGCTCTGGGCTGGCGTCCTCACTTGCCGCCGCCGAGTCAATTCCGCTTCCGAACTCACTCGGAGGTGTCGGCGTCACCTTCAACGGCATTGCCGCGCCGGTCCAATTCGTGTCCCCGCGGCAGATCAACGCGCAGCTTCCGTGGGAGGTGCTGAGCGGAGGAGCGACGAGTGGGACCGCGTCGGCAGTTATACGCCGGGGGAGCGCGATTTCGGAGGCGATTCCGGTCCAGGTCAGTCCCGCCTCACCCGGAATTTTCTCCGTCGAGTTCGGTTCCGGTCAGGCAATCGCATTCCAGGAGGACGGCTCTTTGGCGGCGTCGGCAGGAGCTCTTCCTGGCATTCGCACCGAGCCCGCCCGCATCGGAGGGACGATAAGCATTCTGGCCACAGGGCTGGGAGCCGTCGACCCGCCTGGACGGGATAGCCAGTCCTCCCTTGACACACAGCGGCGAACTCTCACAACGCCAACGGTGTTGATTGGCGGCGTGGAGGCACAGGTCCGATTCTCCGGCCTGGCCCCGGAGTTCCCGGGAGTCTATCAGATCAACGTCGTCATCCCGGCGGCTACGCCGGGCGACCGCGTGCCCATTCAAATCCGTCTCGGCGACTTCACTTCGACGGACCGAATAACGATCGCATTGAGGAATTGAAGTGAATGGGACAAGCGCGACGGCCGTTCGCAGGCATGTTCGTAACCGCCGAGCCGCTCGGCGGCAGCCGGCAGCTGACAAGCAAGCAACTGCTCCCTGCCGGATTCCTCAAGAAACACCGAATCATCCCTGATACAATTCACCCCTCGCGTTTGCATACTCAGGTGACAAGGAGGACGAACGATGCGGCTTCTGGCATGCTTGGTTCTATTGGCTGGTGCGCTGTGGGCGAGCCCAACGGCCACGCTGACCGGCCGTGTGACGGACCCCACGGGCGCGGCTATGCCGGGCGTCGAAGCACTGGCGATCAACGTCGAAACCGGGCTACGGATGACGACTCTGACAAACGACGAAGGCCTCTACAACATCCCGCAGCTCGCGCCGGGTACGTACCGCATCGTTCTGCGCAAGCACGGTTTCAAGATGATCCTCAAAACGGGAGTCGAACTGCGAGTGCAGGATATCATCGCGCTGAATTTCGAGATGCAGATCGGTTCGGTGGATCAGAGCATCACAGTCGAGGAAGGCGTGCCGCTGCTGCAAGCCGAGACGGCAACCTTGGGACAAACCATCGATCGGAACGTCATCGCCGAGTTGCCCACGCTGACACGTAATCCTTACGACTTTGTCGCACTGAGCGCCGGCGCCACGTCGGCTCGGAACGCCTCCGGCCGCGGCGTGGCCGTTGCAATAAACGGCCAGCGCGCCGAATCGGCGAACTTCCTGCTCGACGGCGGCGACAATACCAATCCAACCACGAGCAATCCCGGCCAGACGGTCTCGCACGAAGCGGTCCGGGAATACCGCGTCCTCACCAACGGCTTCACCGCCGAGTACGGCCGCAACTCCGGGTTCGTCGCCAACCTGGTTACCAAGAGCGGAACGAACGAATTCCATGGCTCCCTCTACGACTACGCGCGCAACTCGCGCCTGGCCGCCAACAGCTTTGAGAATAACGCGCGCCGCGACCCCCGGGCCGTATTCAACCGTCATCAGGCGGGTGCGTCGCTGGGCGGCCCCATCGTAAAGGACAAAGCATTTTTCTTCGGTTCTTTCGAATCCATCCTGATTCGCAGCTCCGACACCCGCACCTTCCGGGTTCCCACGCCGCAACTGCTCGCTATCAGCTCCCCGGCTACGCGGGAGATCTTCCGCAAGTATCCGCTTCCCCCGGACCTGTCCCCCACCGAACTGGTGACTCGCCCGGTACGGCCTTTCGGCGGCGGCTCGCCGGTAACGCTGCCGGTATTGGCAACTACATCGCGCATTGGGCCGGTGGATGCAGGCGCCGGTCCACCCCAAGACACTTACCTCGGCACGGCGCGCGTGGACTATACGCTGGGCAGCCGCACGATGTTTATGGGCCGGTACAGCATGCAGGACGTTGACCAGTTTGCGGCTGTGAGCCAGCCCTATACGCCCGAACTCGACCAGCCTCTCTTCTGGCGCAACCAGAACGCGGCGTTGAGCCTGACGCGGGTATGGTCCACCGGCGTCGTCAGCGAATCCCGGCTGGTCTATGCGCGCCTCTTAAATACAAGGCCGGCGGCGGGCCCCGGCGGCTGGTTCGGAAGTCTCACAATTATGAGCGGCGGCGGTGTTTTGCCGGGGGCCGACAGTGGGTCCGCCGCTGTCCAGAATCTGTATCAGGCCAATCACGCCACAAGCTGGGCGCGAAACAAACATTTCGTAAAGTTTGGCGGGAGTGTTGTTCATTATCGCGATGCATCGCTCGTCCCGCGTAGCACCCGGGCGGCATTTGCAAATTTCCAGGGTTT
>DATLCW010000135.1:0-13870 GCA_035526195.1 Bryobacteraceae bacterium | reverse complement strand
GAGGATCCTTGGGTTGATTCAGCCGGAGTTGAATGCCAGGCTCGAGAAGCTACACACTCTCGAGAACCTGTTGAAGGACGTGGAGGCCGCGGGACTCGATCAACACCGGGAGTTGAATAACTTGCGGGCACAGGTTCAATTAAGAAACCGGAAGACGGCAGCAAGCACGGATAATGAGCTTCCGCTGGACTCGCAATGGTTCGATTCCTTTTATTTGAGGTTTGAAAACACGTTTCGCGGGACGCGCGAGGACATCCGGCAACGGTTTTCTATATATCTGCCAATTCTGCGGGACAGCGCGTCCGTGACGCAGTCGGCACCGCTGCTCGATGTCGGTTGCGGCAGGGGCGAGTGGCTGGAACTGCTCCAATCGGAACAGGTGGCCGCTCAAGGCGTCGATTCAAATACCGCCATGATCAAGGAATGCCGGCAGTTCGGCTTGCCAGTGGTCCATGCGGATGCGCTCACCTACCTGCGCACGCTGCCTTCGAACTCGTTCGGTGCTCTCACTTGTTTTCACCTCCTCGAGCATTTGGCGTTTCCTTCTTTACTAAGATTACTTAGGGAGTTTGAGCGCGTGCTTCAGCCCAACGGCCTTCTGATTCTCGAGACACCCAATATAAGTAATGCTCGAGTCGCGTTAGAAGAGTTCTACGTCGACCCAACCCACCGGAGGCCGCTTCCGAGCCGCCTGCTCGAGTTTCTCGTCTCGTCCTTCGAGTTTCGAGAGGCGCGAGTCGTTCCTCTACATCCGACGCGTCATCGCATCGTTCCCGATGAAAATTCGATGTTGGCGGTGTGGCTTCGAAATCAGTTTGAAGGGCCCGAAGATTACGCCATTGTTGCCTCCCGTAAATAGTAAGCGCCTGACTTCACGCGCTTGTTAGAATCTAAGCTGCTTAATGCGGATCGTGATTGCCACAGTTCAGGTTCCGTTCGTTCGCGGAGGTGCGGAGAGTCATGCCCAGGGACTACTCAACGCCCTCTGCCAGGCCGGGCATCAAGTGGATATCGTGACGATTCCGTTTAAGTGGTACCCGGCGGAGACAATTCTGGATCACATGCTCGGATCCCGGCTCATCGACTTGAGCGCCGCCGACGGTCACGCTGTTGATCTGATGGTTGGATTGCGGTTTCCCGCTTACCTCGCCTCTCATCCTCGAAAAATTCTTTGGATCTTGCATCAGTACCGCAGCGCCTACGACCTGTGGGATCACCCGCTCGGCGATTTGCATCGCGCCGCTTCTGGTCTGCAAGTCAAGGCAGCAATTCGCGCGGCCGACGGTCAGGTCCTGCGGGAATCCCGCGCGGTATTTGCTAACTCCCAGAATGTCGCGCGCCGGCTGAAGGAATTCTGTGGCTTCTCCTGTGAACCGCTTTACCATCCCCCACCACATGACACCAAGTTCTATACGGCTGCGCCCGAGGATTACCTCTTTTTTCCGAGCCGTATTAATCCAACCAAGAGACAACATCTCGTCATTGAGGCTCTAGCGATAACCCGGCGCCCCGTGCGAATCAAATTTTGCGGTGGCACGTCGACTCCGGAATATCTCGCATCGCTGAAAGACCTCGCATCGAAACTGCGTTTGAAAGACCGCGTCGAGTTCTGCGGAGAGATTTCCGAGGAACAGAAGCGGGACCTGTACGCGCGGTGCCGCGCTGTCATCTTCCCGCCCGTGGATGAGGATTATGGCTACATCACGCTTGAGGCAATGCTCTCCGCGAAACCCGTAATCACCTGCAGCGACTCCGGCGGAACCCTGGAGTTTGTGCAGCACGGCATTACGGGTCTGGTTGCGGCTCCGGAGCCGACCTCTCTGGCCGATGCCATTGATCAGATCTGGGATAACTCCAAGACCGGGGTTCAGATGGGTGAGGCTGGACGCGAGCTTTACAAGGGCACTCGTATCTCGTGGGAAACCGTGGTTCGGAGGCTCACAGCGTGCGCTTGAACTGGTTTAGTCCACTTCCCCCTGCACGAACCGACATCGCGAATTATACGCTACGCACGCTTCCAGCGCTCGCAACCCGGTTCGAAGTTACCCTTTATACAAACCAGGAAAGCTGGGATCCAATCCTCCACGACTACGCTCAGGTGCGCCGGGTAAACTCCGGGGAAGCATATCCCATCGCTGAACTCAACCGGGCAGAAATTTCACTGTTTCACATCGGAAATGACTATCGGTTTCACACGTGGATCTACGAGCTCAGCCGCGTCTACCCGGGTGTTGTGGTTCTTCATGAGAATTGCCTGCACCACTTCTTTGCAGGCTTGTATCACGATCTTAAGAAGGACCGTAATGCTTACCTCACCGCTATGCAACGTCACTACAACGAGGAAGGCGTTCAAGCAGGCCTTCTGTTCTGGCAAGGCATGTGTTCCTGTGACGACTTGGCGGCCCGGTTTCCGTTGACTTTGCATGCACTCGAGAACTCCGTCGGCTGCATAGTTCATAGCCTGCGGACGTACCACTACCTCACGGAGCAATATAAAGGTGCATTGACCTATGCTCCCCTCCCTTACGATACCGCCACCTTGCCTGATCCGCAGCCGCGTTCCACCCAACCCCCTTTCCACCTCGTGCTCTTCGGTTACATGGGTCCGAACCGCCGTGTGGAATCGGTTCTCCGAGCGCTTGCGGAAATGCCCGAGAAGGACCAGTTCCAACTGCACGTCTTTGGACAGTTATGGGACCGGAATTATGTAGTCCAAATGATAGATCAGCTACGATTGGGTTCCACCGTCCGGCTCCATGGCTTTCTTCCGGAAGAGATGCTTCGCCTGCGCCTGAACCGCGCGCATATGGCATTTAATCTGCGCTATCCCACGATGGGGGAAGCATCCGGTACGCAATTGCGAATCTGGGCGCACGCGGTTGCGGGGCTTGTGACCAGGCAGGGTTGGTACTCTGATTTGCCCGGCAACTGTGTGTTGTTTGTGAATCCCGAGAACGAGATCCTTGACATCCAGGCGCAATTGCGCCGGCTCTTAAACAATCCCCGAGACATAGCTGACATCGGACTCCGGGGCTTCCACTATTTACAAGACCACTTCTCCGCCGAGAGTTTCGCGGAAACTGTGGCGCGCATGGCAGATACGCTCGAAGGCGCCCGGCGGCAACGCGCCGCGATTCAATTGATGGGTTCCGCGGCCATGGCCGCCAATAGCTGGCAAACCCAACATTCAAACAGTATGGCTCAGTCCATCGCGGGGCGCGTGCTCGATATGCTCGGCGAGGCGGCGGAGTGCGAATCATGATCAAAGGTCCCCGTTACGGCTATGGGCGGCCGCCTCATCCTCAATTGTACGCCCTCATTGAGAAAGAGCGGCCCGCTTTCGAAGAGCATCTGAGGTACTTACCCAGTCTGTTCCATTTCCTCGCCGCGATTCCCATGGAATCCGTGACGAACTCCCCCGCCTTACCTTGTTGGAACAACGGTCAGCTTCCGGGGCTGGACGCGGCGGCACTTTATTCGTTCATCTGTTTGAATCGTCCGCAATATTATCTGGAATTCGGATCGGGCGCCGCTACGCGATTCGCCCGTCAGGCGATTGAAGATCAGGTGCTGTCAACCGAAATTATTTGCGTGGATCCTGATCATCATGATTTAGACAGCATCGCCGATGTGGTGATTCCGAAGGATATCACCGATCTGGAATTGGATCTGTTAGACGAGCTGAACCGCGGAGACATCCTGTATCTGGATCCTTCCCACTTGGTCGGAATGGCAACCGACTCGACGCTCATTTTTCTCGAGATCCTGCCGCGTCTAAAACCGGGGGTGTTGGTGCATTTGCACGATATCTACCTTCCCTATGACTATCCGCCCGAATGGGCGGATCGCAATTACGGGGATCAGTACCTGCTGGCTGCATGGCTGTTGAGCGGAAATACGCGTTCTCGAATTCGCCTCGCGAACACCTTTATTTCAAATGATTCTAAATTATCTTCGATGCTCTTGCCAGAATGGATCCGATATAATCTCTCTGCGGTCGAACGGCATGGCGGCTCATTCTGGCTCGAGATGATCTGAACCGTGCGGCGGCTTGGCGGGAATCGCCAGGATCCGGGTTTGTGTCAGATGACCGGCACGCTGCGCAAACCAGAAAGCACCCTCCATTACCAGATCAATCTTGCAGAAACCTGCGCGCTTCGCGTCGGGCCAGGGGATCAGCCCCTCGGCAACGGCGCTCTGGCCCGCAATGACGGCATCGGGCAGGGCAATCCGGTAATAGTCGAGATCCGCTAAATTAGCGTCCCGGTCAAGCAATTGGATCCCGGCTCGTATCCGTGATTCTCCCTCCGGAATCCAAGTGCACCAGCCTTCATTGGATAACCGCAACTTTATAGCGAATCCGTTCTGTTCTGGTCTTACTCGAAGCACGGAGATCCGTGCGCAGTGCGACGATGGATCATGGTCGAAAAGGCTCTCCGGATACGGTCGCTTCTCTGCCTCTACTTTGCGGCCAAGCCAGAAAATATTCTGGCCGCGTAACGATCGGCCGGCTCCAGTTCGGTCAAGTGCTTGCTCCGCCAGGATAGGCCTCTGCGTCATGGGATATACATCGAAAGCGTCAAGCCGGACCTGTTGGAAGCCGCTACTCCCACCCAGCACCTCCAGTTCGCTAGGTACGAACTCGCGATTGTGGCGGCCATACACGCCGTAACGCGAGTATACTCCGAACCGATAGGGACTCTCCCCTTTTAGCAACCGGTCAATGCTCTCCATGCACGACAGATTCGGGGTCGTTATCAGAAAGTGGCCCCCAGGTAGCAACACCCGGTGTGCTTCGCGGAACAGGAAACAGGGATCGAGGCACAGATGCTCCAGCACTTCCATGCACACGACAAGATCGTAATTCCCGTCGCGGATTGGCCAGCGTTCGTTCTCCGCGTTGAAGTGGAGCGCACGAATGCTGCGGCCGTCGATTTGAATGCGCGGAAGTCCCTCCTGCGGCTTCTCTAACTCCGCCGAGCTGTGCTGGGCGGCAGTTAACCGGGCCGCGGGATAGCGGCGAATCAAGTCTTTAGAAAAAGGGTAAGGCGGCGCCGCCCCGAGTTCGAGAATTTCAGTCGCCGGAACATCGCCCAGAAACTCGAGAGTTCGAGCGTACCGTCCAAGGTGCGCCGCTACATAGTCACAACCACGCTCAGTCACGGCAATCAAGGTCAGAACTGGTAAAAGAACCCGATCAGCACTTTACCGAAAACCTGCTCGAACTGCCCGCGTAGCGGGCGATAGACTTTCCCTTCAAATCGGAAACCGAAATTGTATCTGGTGTAGTATCTCAACCCGCCCCCGAAATTCACAGCGGGATCCGTATCGCGAAACTCAATGGGCGTCTGATCCGATAGCCGCCTCCCTCTGAAATTCGATCGAATCATGCCGAAACCGATCACAGCGTATGGCGCAAGGGAAGTCTCAGGTATGCGGGCTCGCAGATGAAGCCCCCCGTGGATATCGTAAAACGGCACATCATAGCGAATTGTGGTTTGCGGGACGACACGGCGGATGCCCGGAAAGTATGTGAATTCCCCATAGGGTAATAGCCACTTGTTCGCCGCCACCGAGACATTCGCACCGCCCATTCCTCTCCAGCTATCGGCACCATAACTCCACCCTCCGAATCCGCCTACTTCGACACTCCCGGTTCGGAGATATGGAGCATCTTGGGCTTGAAGGAATTGCACTCCCTGCACGAGCATAAATCCTAGCATCAGAGGTTTCATCAGCGTTGTCCTTATGTCTCGACTTGCTCGATGCTGAAACTACGAGCACTTTATTTTCAGCGAACGCGAATCGCTGTGTCAAGCTGGCTGTTTCAACGCAGCCTTGCACTCCGCACGTTTTCCCAACATCGTTCACTACGCCGAGATAAAATCGCGGCGGTTGTACCATTATCGGTAAAGCTATTCCGGCCAACGAGTCCCGCCGGCATGTACTGCGCTTGGTCAACGGCGGCGGTTGAGCGGCACACCAGTTCGAAAACATGAGTGTGGACCCCGTCGGATTGTAGGGATCAAGTGTGGCCTTGATGGGCTGGTCCCGGCCATCGTCTACGTAATGGCGTCCGTAACGGTTGCATGCCATGTCGGCAAGTTCTTTGTAAACCAGTTTGCGCTGGCTTCGTCTCGCCTTTTGCAAATCAAATACTCATCGAGCCACCGCCTGGTGATGCGTTGAGTGGGTTGCGCCAGGCTGGCTCCAGATCGATCGTGGGAATTGCCTGGCTAAGCATTAGGAGCATGCCAACGTCATCGGGCCGCAAGCCTATACGGGACGCTCTGACACGGTCACAACAGTCGCGCATTTCGTGAAATACTAGGTTGATAGCCATGCCTGTTCCACTATCGCGACGTCAGTTGCTGGAAAGCTCCTGCTTAGGGTTTGGCAGTATTGTGCTCGCCGATCTGTTAAGTGCCGCTCGAATGACGCGGCGATCCAACGCATCGTGCCGACGGCGGCGATGCGAACAGGGGACTTCTCGGGCCGGCGCGTGATCAATGATCCGGCAACCGGGCAGCCGTTCCCCGGCAACGTGATCCCCGCCGCGCGGATCAATCCGATCTCGCGCGCGATCCAGGATAAATACATACCGATTCCGAATTTCAGTTCCGGGGCGAACAACTTTTTTGCCGCCCGGTCGATCGCCACGGACATCGATATGTGGACCGTGAAGATGGACCACCGGCTGTCTTCGAAGGATTCGATCTTCGGCCGCTGGTTCCAAAGCTGGCAAGGCGACCGCATCCCATGCGGACAGGGCCTGCCAGGGTTTGGCCGCACGGCGAACCGCCAGAAGCATTCGGGCAACGTGACGCACACTCATTTGTTTAACGCTTCCAACGTGCTGGAAGCGCGGTTTGGCTTCGATGACTCCTCCCAGTTCATCAGTTTCGAAAATGCCGACGACCCGACGGCTGTAGGTCTGCGCCCGCTGGATATTACGAACAAAGCAGGAATGCCGCGAATTAATATCACCAACTACCTGAGTTTCGGCAACGAGGCGAACTGGTCGGACTTCATCAAACGCTACACGGGTGGCGCGACGATGACCTGGATTCGCGGAAAGCACAATTTCCGGTATGGCGTGGAAAGCCAGGTCTCCGACTACAACCCCCAAAACGCCTTGGAAAGCCGGGGCGTGTGGAATTTCACCGGAGCCGCGTCGGGCGATGAGTACGCCGATTTCCTCTTGAGCCAAGAACGCAACAAAACGTTTGGCGCTCCTGGGTCGGGGGGCGAGTTGAAGATGCGGGACAACCTGATGTCCGGCTTCTTCAACGACGATTGGAAGGCCACACAAAAACTGACGATCAACTGGGGGTTCGTTATGAGTACCACTACCAACCCGCCGCCTACAACCTGAAGATGGTGAACTGGTGGCCGGGAAACTATACCGGAGTGGGTTCACTGAAGAGTTCCGGCATCGTTCAGGGCGGCGTGGATGGGGTGCCGAACAGCACCGTATACAACGATGGCAACAACATTGCCCCCCCGCCTCGGCATCGCTTATCGCGTTTCGGAAAACTTCTTGATTCGCGCGGGAGCAGGGCTCTATTACGATACGCGGACCGGCCAGATCGCACAGCAGGCGTTTTCGAATCCGCCCACTTACACGCGCATTCAGCCCGATTGTAACGCTCCCGGTACCGGTTGTTCTTTGACTTCGCCTGACAACTGGACCTATGTGAATCCGCAACACGATCCGAGCCGGATCCCCTTCCCTGTGAAGGCAACCGATCAGTTGATCGTGCGCGCCACGGAGCGGAAAGTAAAGCTGGACAACGCGTGGCAATACAACTTCAGTGTCCAGCGTCAATTGCCAGGCAACGTGCTGGTGGAAACGGCTTATGTGGGGACGAAGGGTACAAACCTGATGGCCCAGCGTAATTTCAATCCGCTGATCCCCCAGAGCAACGGCGTACTGGCTCGCCTTTTTCCTGGATTCGGCGACATGCTGACAGTCGCCCAGAAGGCCGCCGCATCTTCGTTTTGTCATTCCATAAAAAGGGCCGACACCCGCATCCCGCGGCGCGTTAAAAAAACGGGCGCGGCGACTTGCTTATCCGCGACGTCGGAGTGATGAATGTGGTCAACCGGGTTCCACCCGACAAGGAGACCACTATGAAAACGAGGAAGCCGCGGACCAAATCCGCGAAAAAGCAAACCAAGCTGCCGGTACCGGCCGAGCCCGCCAGCAAGAAGGAACACGTCATCGCGTTGCTGAAGCAAGCGGAGGGAGCGACGCTCGCGGACATGATCGCCGCGACAGGCTGGCAATCGCACAGCGTCCGCGGGTTCATCAGCGGAAACCTGCGGAAGAAGCTGAACCTGAACGTGCAGTTGGCGAAGCGCGCGGATGGGCAGAAGGCTTACAGCATCACCTAATCCACCTCGTCGCAGGGGTGACCAGAAACTATAGTTTGTGTTCACCCTAAACCCTTGCAAACGCATGGCGGGAACACAAGGGATACACTCCGATTCACATGGAGGGTTTTTGGTCAGGAGAGGTTGTAATCTAATGAGAGTTGCATTCTACGCTCGCGTTTCCTCCCACGATCAGCAGACGCTGCCCCTGCAGCTGGACGCCATGCGCGCCTATGCCGCCCACAGGGGCTGGAACGTGGCCCTGGAGGTGGCCGATATAGGCTCCGGGGCCTTGGACCGCCCCAAGCGCCAGGAACTCGTCCACGCCGCCCGTAGGCGGGAAATAGATGTGATTCTTGTCTGGAGGTTGGACCGCTGGGGCCGGTCTCTGCCGGATATCGTCGTCACGTTACGGGAACTGTCCGAACTCGGCGTGGGCTTCGTCAGCCTGACCGAGGCCCTGGACCTCACCACGCCAACCGGTCGCGCCATGGCGGGTTTACTGGCAGTTTTCGCAGAGTTTGAAAGGGAACTGATCCGGGAAAGGGTCAAAGCGGGGCTGGCTCAAGCGCGAAAGCGAGGGCAGAGGCTGGGAAGGCCGATAACGATGCCAAAAAGTACCGAAAAGGTACAAGAACTGATCTTGCGGGGTGTCAGTAAGTCTCAAATCGCCAGAGACTTAGGTGTCTCTCGCGCATCGGTCAACAGAATGGCAAGTGCCGGTCAAAACTCACAAGATCACGCATGATCCGGGGTTGCGCCTGGGGAACCAAGATCTTCCTCTCTATCCGAGCAAAAGTGGGGCGTGCCCTTCGTGATTGCCGAGGCAATGGCGGCAGTTCCCATGAGCCTGGTGGGCTATACTGAGCCCAGAAGTCGGCAGAGGACCTCATCAGATGGGCAATTCCGATGAACGTGCAGCGTACCAGCCTCGGCTAATAGACAATTCGGTGCTTTCCGATAAGAGGCAAGCCTACGTAACATCGCTCTCGGAGGTTTGGCCGGGGCTTCGGATTGATCTCCTTGAGCGGCTCGGTTCAATATATCCTCAACCGGGCCGACTGCCGCGCTTCGCTGACCTTCAGAAGAATGACCCGTTGCGGCAAATTGTAGAGGAGTGGGCGTACGACAACGACATACTCGATGACTGGCTAAAGGATGAGGTTATTGGGCTGGCAGCGTTCGGTGGGTACGGCGGATCTACAGTGAGAAGCCTCGATCCGTTTCGGGTGGAGATAACAGGCAGCTGGTGTTTCAATGAGCCATGGCGCGCCTTCAAACGACGAAAGCATAACGAATTGGGTGATGCCCTCGAGAAGCACCTTCGAGCAGCGAAGGCGTTCTTCCCACATTGGATATCTGATCAGGAACTCTGGCAACGCGCACGCTGGACAGCTAAGTTTCATAGCGGAAAGTTTACCTACCAGCAGATAGCCGACGCGGAGCCCAAGCTCCAAGAAAAGGCTTCGAAGACGCGGCGATCATATGTTTGCCAGAACGTTTTAGGGTTCGCTACCAGCATTGGCCTTACGCTACCCTCAGGGCGATAGCCGCGACAGTTTGATGCCCGTTTTTCACTGCCAAAGTGTCACGGGGGGTTTTGCATTGATGCACAATACAAATCAAACCGATGAAGGGCTTCAATCTGGAGGCAAAGCACATGGAGAAGCAACAGGACGCGAGTAAGGCGAAAGTTCCGGCTGCACGCGAAATCATGTCTAAACTGGGGTGCTCGCAACCCACCGCGTACAAGCTGATCAGGCAAAACGAAATCGATATTTATCAGATTGGGAATCGGTCGTTCCTTAAGCCAGGCGCCCTGGACAGATTTATCGAACGCGGGGGAACTCGACGTACGGTTGTCGGCCGGGTTGACCGTGTCTGTATTTCGGCCTGATCTAACCAACGGCCGCCAAGAGCTGTCCGATTAGCGAACGCTGAAGGTGCTTCAGTAGGTGGCCGAGGTGTGTTTGGGGACCTCGGCAACTGCGTGTGGGTGAACGTTGTTGCCAACTGGGCGCTCAGCCCGGAACGTACCAGAGCGCCTACCATTCCTAGGGCGAATGCGTGGGATTACAACGCCAGTGCCACACCAAGAACGGGTAAAGCCCAGCCCTACAGTCAATAACTCAGTTAAATGCAAGGAGTTACAGGATGATGGATGGCCAACCGCAAGCAATACCTGAATCTGGCGCGCGAATCCCTCCTTCGGAAGGCGGGCCGCTGAATGAGCGTGACTACGCCACGCTCGACCGATCGTGGATTACCAAGGAGATCGCAGATGAAGCTATGCTTCGCCGTGTCGATGATTATGCCGGCCGCGAAGTTATCGGACAAAAAGGCAAGCGGGACTGCGCGGGCTTACTGATCCCATACTACTGGCCCGGTGAGCCGTACGTCTTCAACTACCGATTGCGTCGCGACAATCCCGACTGGACGACCGGCACAGATGGCAAGCCGCGCGTAGCGGCCAAATACCTGGGGCCCCCGAACAGCTCGAATCGGCTTTACGTCCCACCAGGTGTTACACCGGAGCATCTTCAGGATTTCACCATCCCAATCGCAATCACTGAAGGGGAAAAGAAAGCTTTGGCGCTCTGGCGGCTGGCCTATTACGAAACGAGACAGCCGCGGTTTATTCCGATTGCGATTTCCGGGGTGTGGAACTGGCGGGGCAAAGTGGGGAAGACCAACGGTCCGGCCGGCGATCGTATCGACATAAAGGGCCCCATCAATGATCTCGCTCAAATCTTATGGAAAGACCGCGAAGTGTTCATTGTCTTTGACGCAAATGTGCACACGAATGACAGCGTCAAGTGGGCACGCAAGGGAATTGCACGAGAATTAGTCACTCGCGGGGCGCAAGCCAAACTAATCAACCTTCCAAAAGACTGTGGCGTAAATGGCATAGATGACCTGTTGGCCGCTTGGGGACCTGACAGAGTGCTTAGCCTGTTCGAAACGCCCGTTGCCGCCACTCGATTAGAGGTAGTGCTTCCACCTCAGTTTCAATCGAGAGCCGAAGGTATGTTTCGGTTCTATCCAAAGGCCGACATGCTGTTCGAAGTACAGCTGACAAACTTTCAAGCGAAAATCCTTGCCAATAGTATTTTAGATGATGGTGTTGAGACAAAGCGCGAATTCGAGATTGAGACCACACTGCTGGGGTGCGTCGTTCGATTCACGATTCCTGCGTCGGACTTCACCAAGATGGACTGGCCCATTGAACGCATGGGTGGGGCCGCAATCATTTTTCCTAACATGCGTGACTACGCGCGTACGGCGATCCAATGGTCATCAATGGCGGCCGAGGAGAGGCGTACTTATACCTACACAGGCTGGCGCAAGACAGACAGTGGTTGGATCTTTCTTCATAGCGGGGGCGCCATTGGCGAGAACGGGGCCCAGTTAGAGGCCAAGGTACGGCTCTCGGGTGCAATGACCCGCTACGAACTGCAGCTTCCAGCGGGTCCGGAGGGGTCAGTTTCTGCTGTTAAGACCAGCCTGCGGTTGCTTGAGCTTGGGCCGCCGGCCATCAGCTTTGCGCTGCTAGCGGCTACATACAGAGCAGTGCTTGGTAACGCGGACTTCGCGTTGCACCTGGTCGGAGAAACGGGTGCCTTCAAAAGCGAGTTGGCAGCACTGCACCAACAACACTATGGAGCCAGCATGGATCGGCAACACCTGCCAGGCTCATGGTCGTCGACCGGGAATGCACTTGAGTCCCTAGCCTTTCATGCGAAGGATACTCTGTTTGTCATTGACGACTTCGCACCGCAGGGCTCTAGCGTCGACGTCGGACGCTACCATGCAGCGGCAGACCGGGTATTCCGTGCAGCCGGCAACCATTCTGGCCGAAGCCGGTTGGACTCCAGCGCTGAATTGCGGGAACAAAAGCCACCGCGAGCCTTGATCCTCTCGACGGGTGAAGACATTCCACGAGGGCAATCCATTCGAGCGCGAATGATGATATTGGAACTCAACAAAGGCGAAATTCAAGGGGATGAGCTCAGCGTGTGCCAAAAGTTTGCAAAGGACGGCGTGTATACAGAAACCATGAGTGCCTTCATCAAATGGTTAGCACGCGATTTCGAAAGCAGGCGCAAAGAACTCGATCGCAAGGTGGAGGAATTTCGGGGTAGGGCTGTCGGCACCCTACATCACGCGCGCACGCCGGAGATTGTGGCGAATCTCTATGAAGGCTTCGCATTGTTCTCAGAGTTCGCCGAGCATTGCGGCGCTATTGAAGATTGGCAACGAGAGGAATTAAACAATCGTTGCTGGAACGCCCTTCTCGACGCGGCGCGAAATCAGGCGAAGCATCAAGCCGCGACCGAACCAGTTGCTCGATTTCTAGACCTGTTGCGGTCGTCATTGGTATCCGGTCGGGCACACTTGAGAGGTCGGAGTGGCCCTATACCGGAGAAGTGGCGTGGAGCTTGCGGATGGCGCGATGACGGTGGTTATAGATCGGAGCCTTCCGGAGACTGTATTGGATGGGTTGATGGTGACGAGTTGTACCTGGATTCCACGGCGTCCTATCGAGTTGTTCAAATTGCTGGTCGAGATGCTGGGGAGATCCTGGCCATCACCGAACAAACCCTAAGAAAGCGCTTGCGAGAAAAAGACCTGCTCGCGTCTACGGATCTCAAACGAGAGACCCTCACGGTACGGCGAACCATTGAGGGCACCTATAAGGATGTGCTCCATTTCCGGCGCTCTACACTGCTGCCCGATGGTTTGGAACACAACGAGTGTGCAGCCGAGGTGGACGAGCCAAGAACTTCGACGGTTTAATTGTCGGGTTTTCTGTCGGGTTTTAGGGGCCAAATTTTGCTACCCGACATCACCTCCATCAAAGGAATGAACCAGTTAGCCGCTAGATGTCGGGAATGTCGGGTTCCCTAGTAGGAGAGAGCTCGGCAGGATTTGTACAGGTCCGCCAAAACCAACGTTTTGGAAGTTAAGTATATGAAAGTGCGGCACTTGATTGATGCATTACAACGAAGCTAACCTTCAGCCGCTGATTGGAGGGTTGCGATTGAAAATTCGAGTTCAGCACCCAGGTGTTCACGAACGAACGGATCGTCGGGGTTTGTATTGGTTTTTCCGATATTGGGAAGATGTGCTGCAAAACGATAACAGCACCAAGGCGGTCCGAAAGTTCCACACCATAGGTCCGAGCAGGGGTGAAAACCGTTTAACAAAGAAGCAAGCCGAAGTTGAGCGCGACAAATTCCTCGCCAAGATCAATAAGCCGACGATCCACGAAAAGGTGGCCGACGGGCTGGTGCTATTCAGTAAGATGGTGGAAAAGTACAGAGCAGCACATGTGGAAGCCGAAGTCGCTGGCCGGTTCCTGTTGGCGAAACCTACAAGGGAAAAATACATCATTCACTTGGAACAGCGTGAGCTTTCGGCAAGGATGCGTGTAAGTTGATCCGGTCGTGCTATCTGGTTGGAGTTTGCGGATAGCACCACGGCATCCACTCCG
>DATLCW010000124.1:0-4834 GCA_035526195.1 Bryobacteraceae bacterium | reverse complement strand
GCAAAGTCAAACGCGCTCGGCTTGTAACGAAGGGCATAAACCATTCTGCCACAGAAATGTTTTATTGTATAGCTTTCAACAGAATATTCATCTAGTCCTATTCCCACCATCACCATCTGGCATCGGTTCCCTCACCTTTCTGAACACGACCGCCCAGGTTGGCCACATGCGGAATCTGATCTAGGGGAGTGCTACGAGAGCCTCGCCAATGTTCTATTGCCTTCCCGGAACCATGCTTTGCAAGCGGCATACGCACGAATGTAGAAAGGGCTTTAGCTGCGGCCGCGCTCTGTCGCACGATACCACTCTGTAACCAGCAGTGACAGGGTATTCAATCCGGCCCCACCCGGAGGCAGACGCTTTGCCTTGACACCAACGCTAAATTGCTTGAAACCCTCTTCGAGCGAGTGTATGATTGCAGGGGTTCGGCCATTATTATGCTCGATATCTCTTCTCACGATATTGTGCTGGTCGGTGGCGGCGGCGCCGGCTTGCGTGCGGCGATCGCTATTTCCGAAGCGGATCCAAAACTTAGCGTAGCCGTCGTTTCAAAAGTGTATCCGATGCGCAGTCATACGGTTGCCGCCGAAGGAGGCGCGGCCGGGGTCCATCTGGCGGACGACAGTCTGGACGAACACGCGTACGATACCATCTCGGGGGGCGATTGGCTGTGCGATCAGGACGCTGTAGAAGCCTTCGTGAAGGAGGCTCCGCTGGAGTTGATGCGTCTGGAACATTGGGGCTGTCCCTGGAGCCGGGAGCCGGATGGACGCGTTGCCGTCCGGCCTTTCGGGGGCATGAAGAAAACACGCACATGGTTTGCAGCCGACAAGACCGGCTTCCACATGCTGCACACGCTGTTTCAGACGTCGCTCAAATACGACGCCGTCGTCCGGTACGACGAATATTTTGTTACGCGGCTACTGGTGGATGACGGCCGCGTCCAGGGAGTGGTGGCATTAGAGCTGACTACCGGAAAGATTCAGGCGATTACTGCCAAGGCCGTGATCTTGTGCACCGGGGGGTGCGGCCGGATCTTCCGCTTCACCACGAATGCCGCCATTAAAACCGGGGATGGCATGGCGCTGGCCTATCGCGCAGGTGCTCCATTGAAGGACATGGAGTTCATTCAATATCACCCCACCGGCCTTCCGTTTACCGGGATTTTAATCACTGAGGCGGCCCGGGCGGAAGGAGGCTACTTACTGAACAAAGATGGCTATCGCTATCTGCAGGACTACAACCTGGGGACGCCGGAACCTAAACCAGTCTTTCGCAGCATGGAGCTGGGGCCGCGCGATCGCCTCTCGCAAGCGTTTGTTCATGAACAAGAGAAGGGCCGCACTGTGGAGGGACCCTACGGCCCGGTGGTAAATCTCGACCTGCGTCACTTGGGCGAGAAGACGATCAACGCGAAAATTCCCTTTGTCCGGGAGTTGTGCCTTAAGTACGAGAACATCGATCCCGTCACGCAGTTGATTCCGGTCCGGCCCGTGGTTCATTACATGATGGGCGGCGTTCATACGGACCTGAACGGGGCCACGCCGTTGAAAGGCTTGTACGCCGCGGGCGAGGTAGCCTGCGTGAGCATCAACGGGGCCAACCGGCTCGGTTCGAATTCACTCCCGGAACTACTCGTGTTCGGCAGCAGAGCCGGGCGCGCGGCGGCGGCGTATGCGGCCGGGCAAAAACCTCCGGGGCGGTTTTTGCTAGCCCAGGCGCTGGACGAAGAGGCGCGGCTACAAGAGCAATTCCTGTGTAAGGTCGGGGGCCGGGAGCCGATTGCCGACCTGCGGGAAGAGATGGGAAAAATCATGGAACAATGCGCGGGCATTTACCGTTCGGGCGAATCGCTGGCCGGAGCGGCCGGAAAACTGCACGAACTCCAGGAGCGGTTTCGGGACGTTCGATTGGACGACCGGAGCCACCTGTTCAATACCGAGCTGATTTCCGCACTGGAGTTATCGGGCATGCTGGAGGTGGCCGAGACCATGGCGCAATGCGCGCTTCAGCGCACCGAGTCTCGCGGAGCGCACCAGCGCACGGATTATCCGGCGCGCGACGATGAGAAGTTTCTGGCGCATTCCCTGGTGTACCGGGATGCGGATGGGAGGCCACGGGTGGAATACGCGCCCGTAACCATCACTCGCTGGCCCCCGGCCGAGCGGATCTACGGAAGGTGAATAAATATGGCGAACAGGATCACTCTCGAAGTCACGCGGTATGATCCGGCGCATGACGAGAAACCTCGACTTGACGCCTATGAGGTCCCCCTCCGGAAAGAGTGGGTGGTGCTCGACGCCCTCAATTACATCAAAGACCATCTGGATGGTTCGTTGTCGTTTCGCTGGTCTTGCCGCATGGGAGTCTGCGGTAGCTGCGGCATGACGGTGAACGGAGTTCCCAAATTGACCTGCGCCACATTCCTTTCGGACTATGCGCCGGGCCCGGTGCGGGTGGAGCCCATGAAAAACTTCCCGATTCTCCGGGACCTGGTCGTCGACACGTCGGATTTCCTGGTGAAACTCGGGAAGTCGAAACCATGGCTCATCCGGAAAGTGGAAAAGCCCCTGGACGAGGAATACTTCCAGACACCGGAGCAACTGGATGCGTACAAGCAGTTCAGCATGTGCATTAATTGCCTGCTGTGTTACGCGGCCTGTCCGGTTTACGGATTGGACCCGCTGTTTAGCGGACCCGCCGCGATTGCCCTGGCGCAACGGTACAACCTGGACTCGCGGGACGAAGGGTCCGGTGACCGCCTCGACATCCTCTCCCATCACGACGGAATTTGGGGATGCACGTTTGTCGGCGAGTGCACGGAGGTTTGTCCCAAAAAAGTGGACCCCGCCGGCGCCATCCAGCAGTACAAGCTAACGGCGACCATGGAATGGGTGAAGGCCCTGGTGCTGCCGCGAGGAAGCAGCCGATGATCAATCCCACCGAGTATCTGCCCAAGTCTTATCACACGCGCGTCTCGACATACTGGTGGTTGGAACGCTGGGTGTACTTGAAATTCATCCTTAGGGAAGCGAGCAGCGTCTTTGTGGCCTGGACCGTAGTATTGACGCTGCTCCAGATCCGGGCTTTGGCACGCGGACCGGTGGAGTACGCGGAATTCCTGAGTTGGTTGCAGAGTCCGCTACTGCTGGTACTGAACGCGGTCAGCCTTTTTTTCGTCATCCTCCACGCTGTGACCTGGTTTAATCTGGCCCCGAAAGCGATGGCAATTCGTTTGGGCGGGAAGCGCCTTCCCAACCTGGCCATCTCGGCGCCGAACTACATCGCCTGGGTGGCGGTATCCACCGCCGTAGCTTTTATCGTTCTGCGAGCGTAAATGAGCAAAAGATCGAACGAACCGTTTTTGTGGATGCTCTTCAGCGCTGGCGGCGTGGTTTCCGCGCTGCTGATGCCGATCCACCTGTTGCTGTTTGGGCTGGCGTTTCCATTGGGATGGCTGGACGCACCGAGCCACGAAAGGCTGCTCGATCTGCTCAGGCATCCGCTCACGCGAATCTATCTGCTGATATTTTGCGCTCTTCCGCTGTTCCACTGGGCTCACCGGTTCCGGTTTACGCTTTACGATGGTTTGCAGATCAAGCACTTAAACGAACTGATCAACATTTTCTGTTATGGAGGAGCGACTCTAGGGACCGCGGTGGCAGCTTATCTCCTGTGGAGCATTGCTTAGAAACGGGGGGCCGTTCCATCCGCCGATTGGCGGTTGTATACTGCCCTGGTAAAAGGAGAGCCATGCCAAAGTACGTGATCGAACGCAATATGCCTGGCGCGGGTGCTTTGTCGCGCGACGAACTCGCGGCCATTGCCGAGAAGTCTTGCCGTGCGCTTGAGGAGATTGGCCCGCACATCCAGTGGGTGGAAAGCTTTGTCACAGCCGATAAGGTGTACAGCATTTATATTGCGCGCGATCAACGGGTGATTCGCGAGCACGCGTATCTCAGCGGGTTTCCAGCGGATACCATCCACGAGGTGAAGGTGGTGATTGACCCATCCACCGCGCGCGAGGCGCGCTGGGCCAAAGAACACGACGTGGCGAAAGAGTCCGGAATGTACTGAGCCGGGGACGTGGCCGTTCGAGTACCGGCCCGGCGAGCTGGGCGGGATTCACCAGGCGCAACGTTTGGTCCAATGCCGGGCGCGTCCGATAGAATCCAGTCCGCCCGGCTGCACTTTGGCGTCATGGCAGCGCTGGCACTGTTGGGCGGCGGTTGGATTGTGTCGCGGAAGAAGTTCGCTGGCCGCCGCCGGGGGCGCCTCCCGAAGCGGCATGAGCAGTACAACCGGGGAACACCCTGCCCAGGGCGGGCTCTGCTTCCCTCACCGCTACCCCGTGCGCCGTAATGAATAGATGCCTTCTGGTAAAAGGGCACTTTGGTTATCTAAAGAGCTGCAGGTTCGAGTCCAACGTGGAGAAGCCAATTCCTTGTTTGCCCGCCTGATGGTCCACTCTCCTTTTGTTTTCTTGTACTTCCCTGGTTCGAGTGCGCGAGCTGCGCGAGCGGTGATTTGAGGATCGCCAGGAACTCGCCGTGCTGCCACGTCGCGCTTTGCAGGAGGGCGTGCAGGAGCGCTCGCTTTGCGGGGCTTGGGAGGTCGTCGTACGCCTGGCAAAGGTCGCCGACTTCACGTCCAAGTTGAAAATTTCCGGGTGGGCGACCAACCGATCTCTAACGATCGCTTCCCAGCGGCTCGTTGGGCTACGCAGCATTTATGATGACAGTATGTCAATTCGCGCTTTTGGGGCACTCCTGCTACTTGTGGCTCCAGCATTTGCTACTTCCTACCGCTTCAAGGCAGTATGGGATGGCGACAA
>DATLCW010000120.1:0-37702 GCA_035526195.1 Bryobacteraceae bacterium | reverse complement strand
GTTGACGACGATCCCCTTGCCTTTGGCAAAGACCAGAGTATTCGCCGTACCCAGGTCGATCGCAAGGTCAGAGGAAAACAGGCTGAAAACGGAACGCAGGTTCATTGGATTGAATCGGTTCGGGGAGAGCGGGCCGAGCGGCCGGAGCGTACGCTCCTAGTGAGATTACCACATAAGTCCGGCGCGGATGTCCCATTTAGTAGAATTTTGGGATGTACCTTCAATCGCCCTCTGAACCCGCTTCTCCCTACGGGCGTTTGGTCGCGGCGGCGCGAAGCGCCGGCCGGGAATATCCGCAAATCTGGCATCTGTTCGCCTTTAAGCCCTCCACCACGGTGCATCTGGAGCGCTTTACGCATGAAGTGATGCGCGGACCCTCGCCCCTCAGCGCGGGACTTCGGGAGCTGATTGCGGCGGTAACTTCGCGCCGGAACCACTGCTTGTTCTGAACCGGCAGCCATGCCGCGGTCGCGGCTCATCTGCTGGATAACATCGATCTTGTCCACGCCGTTTTGCATGACGTTGCCTCAGCGGGACTCGGCGAGGCGGAAGTGGCGCTGCTGCGGTTTGTGGAGAAACTGAATGCTGAACCGGCCAAAATCTGCGCGCCGGATATCGATACGCTGCGATCCGCGGGCTGGAGTGAAGAAGCCGTATACGATGCCATTACGGTGACCGCCTTATTTAACTTCTACAACCGCTGGGTGGATGGCGGCGGTGTGGAGCCGATGAGCGAGGAATCCTACCGGCAGGGGGCGGCACGGCTGGCGCCGGGCTACCTTCGCGAGTAGCTGCGATAAGCTGGATTCGTGGATCCGGTCTACTACACGCACATCCCCAGCCCGGTGGGACGCCTGCTTCTCGCCGGAACCGAGGGGGCTTTGTCTCTATTGAGTTTCACCATGGGCTCCAAAGCCCGGCAGCCGGACGCCGGCTGGATTCCGCACATGGCTGTGTTCCGCGACGCCAAACGCCAACTCGAGGCCTACTTCTCCGGGAAACTGCAGCAATTCGAGCTGAACCTTGCGCCGGAAGGCACCTCCTTCCAACGAAAAGTATGGCAAGCATTGCGCGAGATTCCTTATGGTTCCACCATCTCCTATGGCGAACTGGCGAAGCGCGGAGGCAACGCCCGCGCTTCCCGGGCCGTCGGCTTGGCCAATGGGGCGAATCCGATCGCCATTATCGTTCCTTGCCATCGCGTGATCGGGTCCACCGGCAAATTGACCGGCTTTGGCGGAGGGCTGGACATCAAGCAACGGCTCCTCGATCTGGAACAGGGCCACCGGCTGCTGGTTTAGCGCCATCCATGTTACAAATAGAAAAGTGGGAAAGTTCAACCCCTCATGGAATGCCGGCGAACTGCGCGGCATAGCCGCCGCTTACGCGCTCGGAGCCGCCGAGCCATCGGAAATTGTCTCCTTCGAGATGCTGCTCGATGCTCGCGACGGCGCGGCGGTCGCGGAGTTGGTGTCCTTTGAGGAAACTGCGGCGCGGCTGGCGCTGGCGGCGCCGGTTCACAAGCCGCGAGCCGGTCTCCGGGACAAAGTGACTGGCAAGCGTAAGACACCGAAAATTCTTCCCGGCTTCCGCGAAGAGATCCCGGGCTTTCACGTTTTGCGCGCGGGCACGGGTGTGTGGACGCCGACGGCCATCGAGGGAATCCAATCGATGCTGCTCTCCTTTGATCGGGAGGCTGATCTGGTCACGACGCTTTTAAAAATGGCCCCGGGGGCGAGCTTCCCGCGCCACCATCACAGCAAAGAGGAGCAGTGCTGGGTTCTGCAAGGTGATGTCAGCCATTTAAACGGGGAGATTGCAATGCAGGCCGGCGACTTCGTGCGCGCGATGCCGGGAACCGATCACGCTCCCATTACGACCAGGAATGGCTGCGTGCTCTTGCTGGTTGCCTCCGCCCACGACGAAATCATCGATTAGCCAGCTTTCTTCTCCAACTCCGCCCAGCGCGCATACAGCTCATCCACATTCTGCTGAGCCTCCTGCAGCGCCTGATACGCGTCCTGCAGCGCGCGTCCGTCCCGAACCACGGCCGGGTTCTCTAGCGCCGACCGTTTCGCTTCCAGGGCTGCTTCGGCTTCGGCGACCCGGTCCTCAATGGTTTCGTACTCCCGCGCCTCCATAAAAGAAAGCTTCTTGCGCTTCGCCGGGGGAGCCGCAATAGCGCCGGATGCCACCGGCTTCGTCTTCGGCTTGGGCCGGTTGCGCTCCGCTTGCCATGCATCCCACTGAGAGTAGTCCGCAAACCGCTCCGCCCCACCGTTGCCATCCAATCCAAGCACCACCGTCGAGACGCGGTCCAACAGGTAGCGGTCGTGCGTCACCAGGATCAACGCCCCGCGGAAATCCAGCAGGCTCTCTTCGAGAATCTCGAGAGTCGGAATGTCGAGATCGTTGGTGGGCTCATCGAGCAACAGAACATCGGCGGGCTCGAGCATCAGCCGGGCGATCAGCACACGGGCGCGCTCCCCGCCGGATAGACGGCCCACCGGTTGATTCAACTGCTCACTGGGAAACAGAAAGCGCGCCGCCCAACTGGCCACGTGCAACACGCGGTCCTGATAAATCACGGAATCCCCATCCGGCGCCAGCGCGCGCCGTAAAGTGACCCCGGCATCCAGCGGTCGCGTCTGATCGAAATAGACCAGGCGCAATGCGTCTGCCCGCCGGATTTCTCCAGCCTGTGGCAACATCTCCCCCATTACCAGCCGCAACAATGTCGTCTTGCCGCTACCGTTTGCGCCTACCAGCCCGATCCTCGTCCCGGGAGTAACGGTGAAGCTCAGATCATCGAACAGCACCCGCTCGCCAAAACGGTAGCGGACCTTCTCGAGTTCGATCAGCCGCTTGGTTTTGCGATCCGTTTCCGAGAAGTCGATATCCGCGGTGACGGTGCGGCTTCTGGATCGGAAATCGGCTAATTCACCGATCATCTCATTGGCGGAATCGATGCGTGCTTTCGATTTCGTCGTTCGCGCTTTCGGCCCGCGCCGCAGCCAGTCCATCTCGGTGCGCACGCGGTTCTCGAGCGCATCCTGCCGCTTGGCCTGCGCGTGCAGGTACTCGGCTTTGTGCTCGAGGAAGGCGCTGTAATTTCCATCGACGTGAAAAAGGCCGTCCAGATAGGCGCGATTGAGCTCGATCATCTCATTGGCCACGTTTTCGAGAAAATAGCGGTCATGGCTGACCACGATGCAGGCGAAGCGTGCGCTTTGCAGCAGCTTCTCCAGCCAGTCAATGCCCGCCAGATCGAGATGATTGGTAGGCTCGTCGAGCAGCAAAATATCGGGATTCTGCACCAGCGCTTCGACAATCGCCAGGCGTTTGCGCCATCCGCCGGAGAACGAAGAAACCTCCGCCTCGGGATTCTCGAAGCCCGCGCGCCCGAGAGTTTCCTGAGCCGCATGCTCCGGATGAAGCACCTTGCCGATTACCTGGTTTACGGTCACGTCCGCGGGAAACTGCGCGTCCTGTGGAACGTATACCAGCCGCTCCCCTTTACGAATCGCCACCTCGCCGGTGTCGGGTTCGCGAAGTCCGGCGAGAATCTGCAAAAGCGTCGATTTCCCGGAACCATTCGGTCCAATCAGTCCGATGCGAGAGCCCTCGGACACGGTAAACGATATGTTCCGGAAGAGGGGGTTGGCCCCGTAAGTTTTCGCGAGAGCTTGAGCATTCAACAACAGCGCCACACCTAAAGTGTAGCGGGTTCCCGGTTGGTACAATTCAATGTTTATGGCAATCAGACGCAATTTCCTGCAATCGCTCGCGGCCATGCCCACGGCCCTGATGGCAGCCGGGGGCACCCTGCCCACGGTAACCATGCCGGAGCAGCAGGCGAAGCTC
Organism: Bryobacteraceae bacterium; assembly: GCA_035526195.1. Lineage (GTDB taxonomy): Bacteria > Acidobacteriota > Terriglobia > Bryobacterales > Bryobacteraceae > CADEFT01. The sequence continues at coordinate 33,838 of DATLCW010000120.1, read as the reverse complement.
ACCCGGGAGCCTTTCGGCGATCTGCGGATCTACTTTGAAGGGCCCACCGCGCAGATCAAATCGATGACCGCCGGCAGTCTCCGATTGAAGGCCGGAATGTCGCCGCATCCTCCGCACACCCATCCCGAAGAAGAGTTCATGGTCGTCACCGAAGGAAACGGGGAGATCGTGATCGAAGGCAAGACCAGCCAGGTGGGGCCCGGCGCCATGATGTATTGCGCCGCCAACAAGTCGCACGGCATCCGGAATACGGGCCCGTCTCCGCTACACTTCTTTTTCTACAAGTGGAAGGCATAGAAAGAGACCATGGAGACACGAAGACTGGGGAACAGCGATCTGGAGATCACGGCGATTGGTGTCGGTGCGTGGGCGATGGGCGGTTCTGATTGGGCGTTCGGTTGGGGATCGCAGGATGACAGGGACTCGATTGCGGCGATCCGCGCGGCGCTCGCGCGAGGGGTCAATTGGATCGACACGGCCGCGGTTTATGGTTTGGGCCATTCCGAGGTGGTGGTCGGGAAAGCTGTGCGGGGACTCGCGAAGAAGCCTTACGTGTTCACCAAATGCGCCAGGGTGTGGGATGCGAACCGCCAGATCGGAAAGTCGCTCAAGGCGGCTTGCATTCGCAAGGAATGTGAAGACAGCCTGCGCCGGCTCAATCTGGATGTAATCGACCTCTATCAAATCCATTGGCCGGAGCCGGATGAGGATGTGGAAGAGGGATGGGCCACTCTCTGCAAGCTGAAGGAAGAGGGCAAGGTACGCTGGATCGGGGTGTCCAATTTCAGCGTTTCGCAAATGGAGAGGGCGCAGGCCATTGGACCGATCACGTCCCTGCAACCACCCTACTCGCTGGTGACCCGGGACATTGAGAGCGGGATCCTGCCCTATGCGGAGAGGCAAAACATCGGCGTGATTGTGTACTCGCCGATGAAGGCTGGCCTCCTCAGCGGAGCGATGACCAGGGAACGCGCCCTAAACCTTCCGGCCGATGACTGGCGGCGCCGTAATCCGGCATTCCAGGAGCCGCAACTGTCGCGCAACCTGGAGATGGTGGAGGTGCTGCGGGCGATTGGAGCCCGGCATGGCCGCACTCCGGGAGAAGTGGCCATCGCCTGGACGCTGCGGCAACCAGCGGTGACCGGCGCGATCGTGGGCATGCGCAATCCGGCCCAGGTGGATGGCGTTGCCGGTGCTCTGGATTTCCGGCTTACCGCCGGAGAAATCGAAGAGATCAGAACAAAAGCCTGATCAGCATCCAACTGACGGCGCACAAAACCAGGGTGGAGGCGATGCCCGTTACGATGGCGCGGCGCCCTCCGCCGGCAATCTGGCTGAAGCCAACTTCGAGCCCCATCGCACCCATCGCGATGATCAGCAGGACGTTCCCGCTTTCGGCGAGAACCTGCTTCAAGGGGAGCGTGTAGGGAGCGCCCGCCAGCCAGGCGGGAAAGCGAAAGTGCAGATCGGGCAGAAGCCCCGCGGTTGCCATGGCGGCCAGGGCAAGAAACCCCCACAGGAACCGGGGCATCATGGCGTTGACGGGGCGTTGCAAACCCGGCTGCCGTTCAAGACGGCGCCGGTAAATCCAGACAACCCCCAGCAGGAAGGGAGCGAGCATGGCGACGCGCACCAGTTTCACCAGGGTGGCGATGGTCCCGGCCTGTTCGCTGAACGCGAAACCGGCGGCGACCGCCTGGGGAACGGCGTGAATCGTGCTGCCCGCCCAGATGCCGAACGCTTCACTCGATAGGCCGAGATACCCGCCGATGAGCGGCAGAGAGAACATGAGGCACAAACCGAGCAGGTTGACGGTGGAAACCGAAAGCGCAACGTCCTCATCATTCGCTTCGATCAGCGGCGCCACGGCGACGATCGCGCTGGTTCCACAGATGGCCGTGCCGGCTCCGATGAGGAGAGCGGAGCGCTTCCAAAGCCCGAGCCAGAGGCCGCAGTAATACGCCGAGAGGCTGGCCGCGCCCATGCAGATCCAAGTGATTGTCAGCGCTTTCCATCCGATGGCGGCGATCTGCGCCAGATCGAGCCCGGCGCCGGCAAGGACAATGATGGTGGGAACAAGAAACCTGACGAGGCGGCGGCAACCGGGAGCCACCGAGTGGGGGAGAGGAACGAGGTTCCGCAGAAGCATGCCCGCGACAATGGCGATGATGGCGGCACTCACCGGCCGCCGGGTGCCGTGCCCGCTTGGGACCTGGAAGGGGGCGACGGGAAGGTAATGCAGCCCGAAGGCAAACAGCGCCACTCCGCCGGTGACGGCAAGCCCGGGTAAGAGCGGGAGGAACGAGCGCCTGGCGGCTCGAGGCGGAGCGGAGTGGATGCCCTCCATGGAGCCGAGCGAAAGCAACGCATCTTCGTCAAGCAGGAAATTTTCTTTCGCGGGTCCCTTCATCGAGCGGCAGCGGTTTGGACGAACCAGCCGCGGTCCCAGGGCTGCGCGAGGCTGGGCGGGTTTACATAGCGGGCCATGCGGAAGCGGATGCGGGCGCCGCTACCCGGCTCGAGCCGTACGTGCAGAAGAGGCCCTCCGATCGTCTGTGTTTTGCCGTTGATCTCGACCGAATCGAAACGGTGTTCTCCGTAGCCGCCGGCTTGCACGACCACCGTGCGTGGCTCCACGGAATCGACGTTGACCAGGACGAGCGTGGCGGCATCGGCTTCGAGTTTTTCTACGAGCGCGCCGACATCCTCGGGCAGACCCGAACGGCGGCGGACAGGGTCGAAATAGCGGAAGCGGCTATGAAGACTCCAGATGTTCCCGGTGAGGTACGCGCCCAGCGTGAGGTTGGTGAGTGCGTTGGTTTCAACGGGATTGAAGCCCTGCAAATAGTCGGCAAGGCGCGTGTCCGCCGTTGTTGGGTCGGATTCAATCCGCTGCATCGTGTTACGCACTTCCGCGAGCTCAGACTGAAGGGCTTGCACAGGGTAGTCAGGATTTTTCCCTTCAAGAAAGCCTACCCAACCGCGAATCGGCACGCGCTCAAGATCTTTGCGGTCCATGGACCATAAATAAATCTCGGTGAGACGGTCTTGAAACAGATTTCCGGTGTAGTGATACCAGGATGGGGCTCCCCGCTCTTTATAGCCGCGCGGATCGCCGTACATCTGCGGCAATAACGTTTTACCATCGACGACTTTCTTCTGGGCGTAGATATTGTCAAGCTGGCGCCGAAGAACGCCGACGAAACTTTGATCGCCGGTAAGCATCAATGCATTGCTAAAGCCGGGCCAGGAGCCGGCGGTGAACGTGTTACGGTGCGCGATTTCTTCCAACTCGCCGTCAAAGATGGTGAAGTTCCAGCCGTAAGTGCCCTTCCACCACTGGCCGCCATACTCGCCGCCTGGTTTGCCATCGAGGCCGACATTGGTGGGGATGTTTCCATTACACTCTTCGATACGCTTCTTCCAGGCGCCGACGTACTCGATGACCCAGTCCTTGTATTTGCTCTGGTTGGTGAGCGCGAAGGCATTGAGGCCGAGGTTGGTGGACGCGAGATTCAGCGGATGGTCGCCGACGCTGTCGATGTACTCTTTGCAATGGGCGAGCATTTTCGGATAGTAGGCGGCCATATCCAGCAGCTTGTTGCGGCCGGCGCGGTTGTGGAGCAGATGAAAGCTGCCGGGGACGGGATCGCCCACCCAATCGTACTCGGTGGCTTTATGCATCATGGGACCTTTGCTGCCGGTCCAGAGGCTGCGGATGAGCTTGTTTTTCGTATCGTAGTTCGGAGCTTCCGGATCCTCGCCCATGTACATCCCGGCGAAGCGCTTGGCGCGTTCGCGGAAGACTGTATTGTTGGGATCGGAAAGACCGAGAAAAGCAAACGCGCGCATCCCCTCGCCGGTATGGAACCAGTCGGATTGGGTGATGAACTCCTTGTAATGAGCTCCGTTTTCCGACAACTTTGTGAGCGTGGTGCGCAGACCGGCGTATTGTTTGTAGTGCCCTTCGAGCGCCTTTTTGTAAAGCGTGAGAACTGAGTCCGAGCCGCCCATGGCGTGGAGGAGCGTCCAGTTAAAGAAGGTCTCAATGGCGTCGTCCGGGCCGTCCAGGGTCCCCCAGCGCGGGGTGTGCAACAAGTAGCCGCGATCGTCCACGTACTTGGCGGCGAAACGCTCGGCTCCCTTTGAGTTGGCCTTGAGCAGCTGGCGTTCGAGGAGTGCCCAGGCGGGTGGGGCCATGGGAGTGTTGACAGTGATCCAGGGTTCCGCGGCTTTCGCCGTGAACGCGAATAATGCGAGTGCAGCGAGTCGGGTGGTCATTTGCGGATTAAAGTTTGTAGCGATCGTAGTCGAACGGCTCATTGACGAGGTGATACTCGGGCTCGCCGGCCTTCGCCAGGTAGTACGTCTTCAATGGAGTTCTCGGGAAATCGGTCAGCTTCCGGGGGACGGCTTCTCCATTCACCCACTCGTAAACGGGGACGTCCCAGGGGTTGAAAGTATCGGAGAGGCCGCGCTCTTTGGCGATGCGATAGAGGTTGATGTTCCCCGGTTCATGCCCACCCAGATACAAACCGATGAGGTCCAGGCGGAACTTATCCTTACTGAACATCACCAGGTTGGTGAGATGGTCATTGCCGATGCCGAAACCGTTACCGTCGCGGCCATAGATGCCTTCGATCATCGCCAGGCCTGTTTTCAGGACGCTCATGTTGTCACAGGTTTTGTGCGCCCAGATTTCCTGATTCATGGGACCCAGAGGAGCGCCGCTGTCGTAGCGCGCATAGTTCATGCGCTTGTGGCTTTCGAAGAGCTTGTTGATTACAGGTTCCACTTTACGGCTGATGTTGGGCTGCATGAACTCCGGAGCTCCGGTGACCATTTTCCAGCCGGGGCAGAAACGGACGTAAGGCAGCACGACGAGGCCCTGTTCATTTTTGACGGATTGCGTCAGGCACATGCCGTGGGCTTTCCATTTGGCGATATTGAGCAGCCAGGTATCGGGCTCGTTGACCGGCGCGTAATGAGGGATGCTGGTGTAAACCACGCCGTCCGGCACCTTGCTCCAGGTCATGTCGTAACCATCATGGAAGTTGCGGATACGGCGCTCCGGCTCATTCATCTGCACGCCGTGGCGCTCGTTGATATCCACGAAGCCGCGATAGTTCCAGGCCTGAAAGTTATTGGCCTCGACAAAGTTGAACTTGGACAAGCCGAGTTCTTTGAGACCCATCACCATGCCTTCATAGAACTGCGGGTCCGTTCCGGTGCCCCAGTTTTCGACGTGGGGCCGGTTCTTGCTGCGAACGCTGCACACGTTGGGCTTGAGAACGATGCGATGACTGACCGGGATTCCGGCGTTTTGCAGAGGGACGAAGATCTCCCGGGCCAGCGTCAGCCCTTCGCGTCGCTTGGATTCCTCGTGCATCTTGTCGGGCACGTTGGTGCGGCGGATGAAAACGGCTTTCGGGTTTTGTTCAATGAACGGATGGACGCCGAAATACGCCTGTGGGGTACGTGCCGGCTCTGCGGCCAGGTGTTGGTTTGCGGCAGCGCCGGCGGCGGCCATAGCGGCAGTCCGGATGAAATCACGACGAGATACCATTTTCAACCTCCGTCACATAGTTTAACTGAATTTAAGGATGCCGAGACGCTTGAGCGCCGGTACCTGGACCTCGGTCATTGTGCCCCGCTTCGCGGTTGGAAGGGTAAGTTCTGAGGCGTCGGGCCGGAGCAGTGCGGCTTTGGCGAAATGACCCTGGACGCGGACCTGCACGTCAGTGTCGATGGGCGACCCGTAGTTCACCAGATGCACCAGCCGCTGCGCGGGTTGCGGCGAGGCGGTTGCCAGCGCGATCACCGAGGGCCCGTTCCAGAGACGGACGGCGCGGTTCTTGTGGGTGATGATGTCGATGACATCAAGCGCAAACTCGCTTGGATCGGAAATCGGGCGGCGGTACGCTACCAGTTGGCCTTTGGCTAAAGAATAGAATTCGCGATCCTTTTCGCTGCGGATGGTTTTGAGTCCAGGGACACGCCACCACTGGGCGGCGGCGGGGGTGGCCGCAATTACGGTGGCTCCCGCTTCGGCGTGGGCGAGGATTTTTTTGACCTGCTCGGGGGAGGGTGTGCGCAGGTTTGCCGCCACCAGCGCGAGCGTCTGTTGCGGATTGGGTTTGGGAGGCGCGGATGACGCGGCCAAGGCTGGCGAGACCAAGGCTGGCGAGACGTTGCGCCGGTATAAGAGGTTGGCAATCTCCGCGGTTGCCGGACCCGCCTCCACCAGGGCAGTGACGATGGGGACGGTGGGTTGACGGAAGAGCGCGACGTTTTCCCGTAGCCAGCGTGCGGTGCGGCCGAGTTGTTCCCAGGCTGCTAGGGCTTTGGAGTCGTTGCGAAGGAGGGCTGCGCGGTAGTTTGGCTCGAGAGTCAGAATGTAGTTGCCGCCGGCGGTGAATGCTTCGATCAGGGCGAGTTCGAGGCTGTCAAAAGGCACGGCGCGATCCCCGAGATTGTCCGGAGCATAGGCTAGTACGGCGGGGCGGGCCAGGTACAGGGCACGGAGGTAACCGATCTGGTAGCCGTTCGCGTCGACCCACGGCTCGCGGCTGGCGCTGGCGGTTTCATCGCCGCGTCCGGCAACGGTGGGTGGTTTGCGGATGCCGGGCCATAGGCCTCCGGTTAGAGCTATGGGTGCGGATGTTTTGGAGGTGGCCAGACCGGTTAGCGGAACGATCTCAATTTCGGAGTCCTTGATCGCGGTGATTCCAGCCTGGTCGAGGACAGCGGCGGGGAGCGGTTCGGCTCCGTTCCACCGGATGATTGTTTGGCTGTTCAGGTCGAGAGGCATTTTCCTTTGTTCTGCTTGTACAGTATACGCCAGCGCGCCGGAACGATTGCCGGCACGGCAGCCTGGTCGCTAATCCGCAAGAGCATGCGGCGGATTTTGTTGTCCGTCGCCTTGGGCGAACCTGACAAACCAGCGGTGTCAAAGCATTGTGCCACCGTCTTTGGACCGGCGTTGCCGCCCGCGCCGTCCATCGCGTCAGTCGCGCACCTCCGTGGCGGCTTACACCTTGACCCTATTCGGTGGTTTCCGCGCTCGCCTGCACCTCATCGCGGCACGCACCCATGGTGTGGTCGATCACCGCTCGCAGATACTCATAGTGCCACGGCTCATAGGGAGATTGAAGATGCTGGCTGCTGAATCTTGCTTCCGGCTCGCTGCGATTGAATGCCCTTACCGCCGTATTGAGCGCAGCCGCAAAGCTGACCGGGTAGGATGCATTTCTACCCTCCCAGAGGTCGATCGATGCCGCTGCCGTGTCGGTGCCCGCCACGGTCGCACCCGTTCGCCGATGGATAACAAAATCCGCCGCCTGCATAATGCCGTGATCGGTCAAGCCGGGAGCGGCATTGGTCACTTCAGGGTCGTCCAAGGCGACAAACCATGCTTCAAATAGCGCAGCCGATGTCTCGGTGGGAGGGTCTGGATATTCGCGTCGCCGTAGTGCGCGCTCCACCCGCCGCAGTAGGGCATTTCCCCGCGGACGCGTGTACTGGTTGCGATTCCACAGAACAATCTGGGTGCTCAACGTCCGTCGGGGATTCACCTGGAGCGTGTAGCTGGACATACCCGGCTGGCGCTCGAATTGCGAAGTGACGCCCGCGATGCAGCGCGTAAACTCGGTGTAGGATTGCGTGTTCTGATTCGCCGTGATGCATGCATCGGAAGGGGTCCACTGTTGATTGAACCAGTCCCAGCCGTGGACGCGAATTCGCTTACAGTAAATGTGAATCGCAAGAATCCACGGGGCGTCGTTTTGCAATTGACCCAGCACGCCCGCCATGCGCGCATCGCTGTTCAAATAATGCTGCACAACTCCATTGAGATAAGCTCGCGTCTTGGGCTGCATGATCCCGAATTTAACATATACAATTGCACCTGCTTCATCGGCTCCATGGGCGGAGCGCCAGCTTTTCCCAATCCACCGCCTCACTGAATTTCATGCATTCCATCGAGGAATCGATACTTCGAACCATTCCGCAGAGCACGGCGCCGGCGCCCGCTTCTATGCCCCGGGTGACACCCTTGGCGGCAAGGTAGCGTATAATCTCGATCCACCGCACGGGATTCGAAACCTGCTCGATCAGGCCCTTCCGAGCCTCCGCTCCCGAACGGATCTCGCGCGCCTGCCAGTTGTTAACCAGAGGCAGCGTTAAATCGCCAAACACGGTTGCTTCCAGATCCACGGCCAGCCTCTCCTGGGCGGGTTTCATCAGAGGACAATGGAACGGAGCGCTCACCGGAAGCGAGATCACCCGTTTGGCTCCCGCCGCTTTCGCCAACTCACCGGCGCGCGCGATTGCCGCGGTGTGTCCGGCGATTACCACCTGGTCCGGAGAGTTTAGATTGGCCGCCGTCACCACCTCACCCTGCGCCGCTTCCGCCAGCAACGCTTCCAGTTTTCCCTCTGGCAGCCGGAGGATGGCCGACATCGCCCCGGCCCCAACCGGCACCGCTTCCTGCATATAACGCCCGCGGTTCCGCACCAGGCGCACGGCGTCAGTGAATTCCAGACTGCCGGCCGCTACCAGCGCCGAGTATTCGCCCAGGCTGTGTCCCGCTACAAATTGAGCGGTGATGCCCTTCTCCTGAAGCACGCGCCACGCCGCTACGGAAACCGTCAGCATCGCTGGCTGGGTGTTTTCGGTGCGTTTCAGCTCCTCTTCCGGCCCCTGCCAGCAGAGTTGGGAAAGCGGAAACCCCAGCACGGCATCGGCTTCCAAAAAGGTTTGATGCGCAACCGGAAATGACTCCGCGAGAGACTTGCCCATGCCGGCAAATTGGGATCCTTGTCCCGGGAAAAGGAAAACGGTTAAAGACATAACGGCAAGCTATAATGGTAACCTCATTTACTCCGGGAGCACGTCTTTGAACCTCTCAGAAACATGTGTACGGCGTCCGGTATTCGCCTTCATGCTGATCTCCTTCCTGGTCACGCTGGGAGTCTTCAGCTATCAGGATCTGGGGCTGGATCTTTTCCCGCGTGCCGATGCCGCGCAAGTGTATGTACAAGTCCGTCTACCGGGTGCGAGCCCGGAAGAGGTCGCCTCGCAGGTAGTCATTCCTTTGGAAGAGACAATCTCGGCGATCAGCGGGATCGACGAGTTGCGGGCGTTTGTGTTCGAAGGCAGCGCCCGCCTCATGGTGACGTTCATTCTGGAGCGGGATATCGGCGAGGCGGTGGAGGATGTCCGGGAAAAGGTCAGCGCGGCGATGCGCAAGCTGCCGCCCAACGTACTGCCGCCCTCGGTGATCAAAGCCGATCCGGATAGCGACGCCGTGATCACGCTGTCGGTGAGCGGCCAGAAGTCGCAGCGTGAGCTGACCGAGATTGCCGACAAACAGATCCGCCGCGCGATCGAGACGGTGGACGGCGTAGGCGGTGTCGATGTATTCGGCGGCCGCGCGCGCCAGATCAATATTCTATTGGACATCGACAAGCTAAATGCTTATAACCTCAGCGCCCAGGACGTGGAACAGGCGATTCGCACGGAGAACGTCGAGGCCCCCGGGGGGCGTATTATACGCGGTCCGTCCGAACTCGGGGTCCGTACCATGGGCCGCGTCGAGAAGGTGGAAGACTTCAGCAACATCATCATCAAGAACGTGAACGGCGTCCCCGTCCGCGTTAGAGATATCGGACATGCCGAGGATGGCATGGCCGAGCGCCGCACGTTCGGCTATTACCAGAACAAGCCGGCGGTGATCATGGAAGTGCGCCGCCAGGTGGGCGTGAACACCGTAAAGGTAGTGGAGGCGGTGGAGGCGAAGGTGAAAGCCATGGAGTCCCTTCTCCCGTTGGGAACGCGCGTCGAAGTGATCAAAGAAACCGCCACTTATATCCGTAATTCCGTAGAGGCGCTGCAGGAACACCTGATTCTGGGCAGCATGCTCGCTTCCCTGATTGTGTTTGTGTTTATCCGCGATTGGCGAACCGTCTTCATCAGTTCCATCGCGATTCCCACTTCCATCGTCGCCACGTTCACATGTTTAAAGTTGATGGGATTTACTCTGAATTCCATGACCTTACTCGGCCTCACCCTGGCCGTGGGCATCGTCATCGATGACGCCATCATCGTGCTTGAGAATATCTACCGCTATATCGAAGAAGAGAACCTGCCGCCGGTGGAAGCGGCGGTGATCGCCACCAAGGAAATCTCTCTGGCCGTGATCGCCACCACCCTCTCGCTGGTGATCGTGTTTGTGCCGGTCGCATTCATGCAGGGCTATGCCAAGAAATTCCTCAATCAGTTCGGCTGGACAATGTCTGTTTCGATCCTCATGTCGATGCTGGTCGCCTTCACGCTCACTCCGACGCTGAGCGCGCGCATGCTGAAAAAGAAAAAAGGTAAAGGCGGAGAGACCGCCGGACATCAACATCATTCCGGAATCATGGAACGGATGTATATGGGCATGCTGCGCTGGTCTCTCGAGCACCGCATCGTGATTGTCCTGATCTGCCTGATTACCTTCGGCTCCACCTTCTATATCAACAATCACATTGGACGCGACTGGATGCCCCAGGAGGACCAGAGCGAGTTGTCCGTTTTCTGCGAACTGCCGGAAGGCTCATCGCTCGAGTTGACCGAGCGAACCACCCTCCAGGCCGCCAAAGCCCTCGAGAAGCTGCCCGGTGTTCGTGCCGTAGTGCCCGGAAGCTCTACGTTCATGGATCGGGTCACGATGAGCAATCTGCTCATTCTGTTGGATCCTCCCAATAAGCGCGCGCCCATTGGAGAAATGGGACAGATGGTGCGGGAGACGCTGAAAGAGTTTGCCCTCGCCCGCCCGCGCGTTACCTTCCCCAACGTTCTTGGCGGCCGGGATACGTTTGCGCCGATTCGGGCGACGCTGCTGGGGCCGGACATGCGGCGGCTGGTGGAACTCGCCAAGAAGGTCAACTCGGAAATGATCAAGGAGCCCTCGATCGTCGATCTTCGCGTGAATCTCAGTTTGAACAACCCCGAATTGCAGGTGGACATCGACCGCCAACTGGCCTCGGATCTGGGAGTTCGTGTCTCCGACATAGCCAGCGCGGTGCGGCTTATGATGTCGGGCGAAGACCAGATTTCTACCTTTAAAGAGGGCTCCGAGCAGTATATGGTGACCATCAAGCTGATGCCCGGTCAGAAGGACGATCAGGCCGTGTTAAGCAGGCTGCTGGTACCTTCGGCCAGGCAGGGGCTCATCCGCCTGGACTCGATCGCCAAGCTCGAGCGCGGCTTGGGTCCCAGCCGCATCGACCGCCAGGACCGCCAGTATTCAGTGGGAATTTACGCCAATGTTGCCAATGGATACGCGCTTCAGGAAGCGGCCGATCGGGCCCGCGAAGCCATTGCGCGAGCCGAGCTTCCGCAAGGCTATACCACCCGCTTCTCCGGCCAGGTGCAGGTTCTCGAGGAGACCACCCGCAACATGATCCTGGCGATCACCCTCGCCTCGGTGTTCATGTATATGGTTTTGGCGGCGCAGTTTGAAAGCCTTGTCCATCCGTTTATCATTCTATTGACCCTGCCGTTATCTATTCCTTTTGCCTTGATCGCGCTCATCGGAACAGGACGTACCTTGAACCTGTTCAGTGCCTTGGGAGTGCTGTTGTTACTCGGTATCGTGAAGAAAAACGGAATTCTTCAGATCGACTACATGAACCGTCTGCTGGGGGAAGGCCGGCCGCTGCGGGAAGCGATCCTCGAAGCGAACCGTGTGCGCCTGCGGCCGATCCTGATGACCACCTTCGCCATTGTGGCGGGCCTGATCCCTACGGCGGTCGGGATGGGAGCGGGTGCGTCGCAGCGTTCGGCAATTGCGATCACGATTATCGGCGGCCAATTGTTGTGTCTGTTGCTTACACTAGTAGTAGTGCCGGTTGGCTATTCCATCGTCGAACAAGCCCGGACCGTTCTAACCCGCAAGCGCCCATCGGCGGTTCAAGCCCCTGCTCACGGCGACTGACACGGGCTTTAAAATTATTTTAAATCCGGCAAATCTTTTGGCACTGTTTTTGCGTCTACCTGGGTGTAGAGAGTGGCTATGACAACCCAAACCCAGCCCGCACAGGCAACTCAAGAATCCAGTGCATCTGTGTATTGCCCCATTTGCACTCACATTGTGGACACGGTCGTTCTTGCCGGCCCCAAAGGTCCGTTCGTGAAACCAGGGCAGAAATGTGCCCGGTGCCATGCTTCGATTGACGCGGGGTACGTGTTGGGCTGGAAGAAGGCCGCCTGATTCAGCGTCAGGAAGGCTGTTTGCGTTTAACCCGGCGCTGTGGTCTGATTGGGATAGGCGAGTATGAAAAGAAAACCCAAAGACGAGCAGCTTCTGATTTCTAAAGAGATTATGGAGCAGGCAAAACGCGCCATCCACCTGGACCACCCCCGGCCCGCTGTGAAATGTAAAATCTGCGCCGGGGATGCGGCTCCCACCTCGACCGAAGGCTTGTGTTGGGTTTGCCGGCGTTTGAAGATCAGCGCCTGGCGTGACAGCGATCAGCAGATTTCCGCCCAGGAATAACGTTCGCCCGGGCCGGCGTTCGATGGTCCTAGTTCAATAAATGCTCGTAATCGGCGGCGTCGAGGCCCAGTTGTTCCATTTGTCTCGGCAGATCGGGCCGTACCGTGTCCGGCGTGCTCTGCACCCACGCGGCCACCACCGTCTGCACTCCCACACGACTAAGTCCTTGGTCCTCGGCGATGGATTCCGCCAGCGCCTTAAGGGTGGCTTCGGTCTGATCGCGAACCGGCCGTGGCGTTCGCGAGAGGATGCTTTGCACGAGATCTTCGGCAGCGTCGTTCCAGGTCATGAGACCTCAGCATCACACAGCTCGAGGGGCAGCCGCAAGCGGCCCGGCATCTGCCAGGCCGCATCCAGGGAACTCTACGTTCGAGCCTGATCGCGCGAGGCGATAATGCGATCGATCATGCCGTACTCCAAGGCCTGCACGGGTTCCATGATGTAATCGCGATCCACGTCGCGGGCGACTTTGTCCGGGGTCTGGCTCGTGGCGTCGGCCAGGATCTGGTTCAAAGTTTCCCGCATGCGCAGGATTTCCCGCGCGTAAATATCGATGTCCGTCGCCTGGCCCGCCAACCCGCTCATGGATGGCTGATGGATCAGGATACGCGCATGAGGAAGGCTGAAGCGCTTACCTTTGGTTCCGCACGCCAGCAGCACGGCCGCCATGGAAGCAGCCTGGCCGACACAGTAGGTTGTGATATCCGGCTCAATGAGCCGCATCGTGTCGAGAATTGCAAGTCCGGCCGTAATCGACCCTCCAGGTGAATTGATGTATAGAGAAATATCTTTCTCCGGATCCTCCGATGCGAGAAATAACATCTGCGCAATAATGAGATTCGCTACCTGGTCGTCTATCGGCGTTCCCAGGAAAATGATGTTCTCTTTGAGCAAACGGGAGTAAATGTCGTAGGCACGTTCCCCCCGCGAGGTTTGCTCCACCACCATGGGAACCAGCACCGAGTTCTGCATTCGCTTTGTTGCTCCTTCACGCTTTGGAACTGCTTGATTTCACCCGCTGAGTGCTACGCCTTCGGGAAGGCAAGTCCGGTCCGGATACATCAGCGAGCGAGGTGTGCTCCAAATAATCTACTATACGCGAACGCACACGCATCCAGCCATCGTGCATTGGACAATCTTTGGCGGCGGTGCACCGCACGTGGCCCAAAGGGCACCGGCTAAGCGCTTCCACCCCATCCACCGCGTCGATGATGCGGTATAGGGAAATCTCTTTTGGAGGCATGCCTAACGTGAACCCCCCAGACGGCCCTTTGTTGGATTTGACGAGACCCTTGCGGGCCAGTTGTTGCAGCAGCTTGGCGAGAAAGTGACTCGGCAGCGAGGCTTGCTCGGCAATGTGGCGGGCCATGATCAGGCGGCCAGGCTCCTGTCCGGCCAGGTACAGGAACGCTCGGATCGCATATTCGGTGGATCGCGAGAAGATCATAGGTCTGACATCCCTTTCACTAGTACCTGCTATTAAATACTCTGAGCTAGGGAAAAGCAATCGCCTAAATTCCGGCGTAGGATGCTTCGCTTAAAGGACTGGCCTGGCGACGGCAGATAACGGCCCCGGAGCCAAGGTACACTAACCATCAGACCTGTTTTGCCGATAAAGAAGTGGACAGATGAATTCCCTGAAACAGCGGATGCGCATACTCATCGCAGAAGACAGCGGACCCTCCCGGCTGGCGCTCGAAAAAACGCTGGACAAGTGGGGTTATGCCATCGTCTCCTGCCGCGACGGGAATTGCGCCTGGCAGGAACTGCAGAAACCGGATGCCCCGCAGTTGGCGATTCTGGATTGGATGATGCCCGGCCTCAGCGGCCCCGAGATCTGTAAAAGGCTGCGCGCCCTGAAACAGGAGCCCTACACCTACATTCTGCTGCTCACTTCAAAAGGTCTTAAGGAAGATCTTGTAGAGGGAATGGAATCGGGAGCCGACGACTATCTGACCAAACCCTTTGATCAGCAAGAGCTAAGGGTCCGTCTGCGCGCCGGGATTCGTCTTCTAAACCTGCAGACGGAACTGCTCGAGGCGCGCGAGCAACTGCGTGATCTGGCGATGCGCGATCCCTTGACAGGCTTATGGAACCGGCGGTCGGTGCTCGAGATTCTTCAGCGCGAGCAGGTCCGCGCCCGGCGCGAGAAATTTCCCATCGGGATCCTGATGCTGGACCTGGATCACTTCAAATCCGTCAATGACCGCTTCGGGCATCTGGCCGGCGATGAGGTGCTCCGGGAAGCCGCACGCCGCCTGGCAGGAAGCGTTCGACCCTACGACGCCATAGGCCGCTATGGGGGCGAAGAGTTTTTGGTTGTTCTTCCCGGTTGCGAGGAATCAGGTCTTCCACATCGGGCCGAGGCCATGCGGCAGGCCATCTCTTCGGCGCCTATCCCCTCCGGAGAGCACCGTTTGTATGTAACAGCGAGTTTCGGCGCGACGGTTTTTCTTCCGCAACACAGCCTGCAGCCAGACGATCTCATTCAACTCGCCGACGACGCTTTGTATAAAGCAAAGAGTTTAGGCCGTAACCGCGTTGTGTACCGCGCCCCCGCGGCAAAAGCGGTTTGACCGGCCCTATTCCGTTCCTTCGCCCTTGCGCCGTTGCGCCACCTGGAAATGGCTCAGGCTTTCAGCATATTGCTGGAGGCCCTTGCAAAGCGCTTCCGCAAGCTTTTGCCGGTACTCCGGCTTCTTCAACTGGGCCTCTTCCCGGCTATTGCTCACAAACCCGATCTCCGCCAGGATAGAAGGCATGGACGCGCCGATCAGCACCACAAACGGAGCCTTCTTCACACCGCGGTCCTGCTTCTGTTTGGAGGCGGTCCCCGCAATGTTTACTTTCGTCAGCGCAGTCTGCACTTTGGCGGCAAACTCGCGGGATTCATCCACCTTGTCGCGCAGGGCGATCTTCTGGATCAGTTCTCGAAGGTCGCTGATGGACTGCGTGGAGGAGGCGTTCTCTCGCGCCGCCACATCCATCGCTGCTCGGGAGCTGGTCAGGCTCAGGTAGTAGGTCTCCACGCCGGATGCTGTACGGATGGGCGAGGAGTTGGCGTGGATGGAAAGAAAAATGTCCGCCTTTTTCACATTCGCCAATGACGTTCGATCTTCCAGCGGGATAAAGGTGTCGGTGGAGCGAGTGTAGATCACTTCACTGCCCATGTATTCTTCCACGAGCGCTCCCAGGCGCCGGGTTACGTCCAGCACCAGTTCCTTCTCCACCAACCCTCCGGGACCTGTAGAGCCGTGATCGTATCCACCGTGCCCCGGGTCGAGCACCACGCGGCGAACCTTGAGCCCTAGCGCCCGGGTGAGCGAGCGATCGCCATTGCTGTTGCGTTTGGCGGCCCGCGCGGCGGTTCTTACAGGCTCCGCCGCAACGCTCAACTCACTTCCAACGGAGGGTTCGAGCACCGCCGCGACCGCTTGCACCGTTTCCTTATACGGTATTTTCGCCGGTGGTGCGGGAGCCGGAACGGTTGCGGAAGGCAGCGAAAGTGGAGGAGCATTCAAGCGGGTGGGCTTACTCACTATGAGCGGCGGATCGGAAGGATTCCTCTCAAACCTGGCAGCTCTCTCCACTACCGGAACTCGCCGCACTCCGCTACTGCTCAGCGTCGGCGCGGCGGCTGGAAGGTCGCCCTTCGCCCGGACCTCCACCACGAGTCTGTCGGGCACCGAAAGCTCTGAAGTAGTGATGTCGAACTGCCCGTCTTCCAGGTCAAGCACAATGCGCGTGACCAGTTTCGATGTCTCGGCTACGCGTACCTGCTTCACGCGCGGATCTTTGATCAAGGCTATGAACACGCCTTTCGAACTCAACTGCGGCCGTGCTCCTTTCAAATCGAAGAAAACGCGATTTGGATTCGAGAGCTGGTCCATACGGAAGGTGAACGGCCCATTAAATTCCAGCGCGATACGGGTGATGTCGCTCAAAGACCAATGCCGCACTGCGGTGAGCGTAAGCTCATCGGCAGCGGCTGCCAGAACAGGCAGACTCAGGAGTAATGCGAAGCGGCGCAAACGGGCCACCTTCGCTACCCTCCACGCCGGGTGTTCGGTACTACCTGCTCTTGCGGTCATAGTAGTTTCGCTAGCGCAGCCCCGCGCAAAACGCCTCCTGTTAACGCATCCTCAGATGCTGTCTTCCCTCCCCATCTACAAATTGTTCAATTTTTCTGGCTTCTTCGCTCTTCGCCGCAAGCTGCTTTTGAGAGGTTGCGCGCCGTGCCTGACCGAGCCGCCTACCCACCTGGTAAACGTAATTCTGGGTTTCCTGATAGGGAGGAATCGTGCCATATCTGGTGACGGCCCCCGGCCCTGAATTGTATGCCGCCAAGGCCAGCCGGTCATCCTTGAACATCGTCTGCAGTTGCTTTAAATAACGAACACCGGCTTCGATGTTTTCTTTTGGATCAAACGGATTCTTGACTCCCAGACTGCGCGCCGTGGAGGGGATCAATTGCATCACTCCCTGTGCCCCGGCCGAAGAGATGGCGTACTTGTTGTAAGCGCTTTCCACCTGAATCACCGAGTGAACCAGGAGAGGGTCCACCTCATGCCGCTTCGCCGTGGCCTCGATTATCTCGTTCATCAAAGCGTCGGAGCCGGGATTGGGAACCGTTTCTCCGGCAATCTCCAAATCCCTGCTCTTCACCGTCAGCGGAGGCAGTACTTTCGGGGTGAGCATTACGGTGCGGCGCACCAGACGGCCGCTCGAAGGGTCGGCTTTGACGGTCGCGATCCTGCGCATCGGCTCAATCGGCGACAGGTCGGCGGCCTGGCAGATCGCACACAGGAGAAATAAACAAACTGGCTTCATTCTGTTTTACTCAGTATACTCCACCAATCAACGGCATGCGGGGCGCCACAGGGAGCTTGGGCTGGCGGCAATGGTATCATCCTTCCATGCGCCTCATGGGTTACGTGCTCACCGGAGGACGCAGCACCAGAATGGGTAAAGACAAAGCCTTGCTTCCGTTTCGCGGACGCACCCTGGTAGAATGCGTGGCGCAAGTGGTCAAAGAGGCCGCCGGCTCAGTCACACTCGTCGGACCGCTCGAACGATATAGTTCGCTTGGGTTGCCGGTGATCGAAGATCGATATCCCGGCTGCGGTCCTCTCGGCGGTATCCATGCCGCCCTGGAACACAGCGCCGCAGAGCTCACCCTGATTACTGCGTGCGACATGCCGTACCTGACCGTGGACTTCTTAAAGTGGATTGCCGCGAATGCCGAATGCGAGGAAGCCGACGCCGTGTTGCCCTGTGGACCGTCCGGCCGGCCGGAGCCGTTATGTTCCATCTACCGGCGCACCTGTCTTTCCCCGATAACCAGCGCGCTTTTTTCCCACCGTTTCAAAGTGACGGATGCCCTCGCCGGTCTACGCATCACGTTATTGCCGTTGACCGGCCTGTCGCCTCTGGTCAATGCCAATACCCCTCAGGATTGGACGGAGGTGAATCATGGATGATAAGTTTCCCCACTACATTGAGTTTCGCCACGTGTATAAGACGTTCGACTACCCCGTTTTAGTCGACGCAAATTTTTACGTGGATCCGGGCGAGACCGTAGCTATCATCGGGCGCAGTGGGGTCGGGAAGTCCGTGAGTCTTGGCCATATCATGGGATTCCTCAAGCCTGACCAGGGCCGCGTCGTGGTAGTCCATACCGACATCACGGACTTTACCGAAGCGCAACTGAGAGGAATCCGCCGCAAGGTGACGATGGTGTTTCAAAATGGCGCACTCTTCGATTCGATGACGGTAGCAGAGAACATTTTGTTTTCGCTAGAGCTTCGAGAGGACTACGATGAGCAGAATAAAGAGGATGTGGTAGACGGTCTTCTGCGCCTGGTGGACCTGCAGGACTATAAGGAGCACTTTCCCACGGATCTGTCCGTCGGACATAAACGGGCCGTAGCCATTGCCCGGGCCTTGGCGGCTCAGCCCGAATGCGTGCTATACGATGAGCCGACTACGATGGTGGACCCTATCATGTCCAGCCACCTGACGGAATTAATGCTTCGGTTGAAAACACAATTGCGGCTCACAAGCGTCGTGGTAACTCACGATCTGGAGCTCATGCGGCGCGTCGCTGATAAGGTGGTGGTGCTCTACGAAGGGCAGATTATTTACTTCGGGCCAGTGACTGAGTTGGACGACTCCGAGCATCCCCACATTCAGGAATTCCTGGCGATGGATCGGGTGGAGTTCGAGGAAATCAGGGGCTGAGAAATGACGTGCGCCGGGCCAGAGGATACCCCGGCCCGGCGCACGTCAATTTAGTGTTCCGACCAGTTTAAGCGGAACGGATCGCCGCGCAGGCGTCCCCGCATCTCAATCCGTTCGACTTCTCCCCTGGGATCTATGTAAATGGTCGCATTGCCGCGTGTGTTGCGCCCGTAAGCGTCGGAAAGTAATTCGGCAGTGACCATGGTTCTGGAGATCTCTCTGGCTTGGCCGCTGAAAGCCAGCCGCTGAAATCCCTGAGCCTCAAACTCGAGCGTCACCAGACCATCCCGGTTGACGCTGACCAAGACGTCGCGAACGGGCATATCGCGTCCGTTTTGACGATTGAAAAATCCCCTTCCGTCACCGCGGAAATGGAGCGTGCCGCCGCGTCTACCCGTCCATCCACCGCCAAAACCAGGGCCGCGGCCAGGACCACGATCCCGTTCGCCAACGTAAGGTCCGGGGGCGCCGGGACCAGGCCCGCGATCGTACCCACCGGGGCCGCGATCGTATCCACCGGGGCCGCGATCGTATCCACCGCCAACGCCCCGCCACTCGATATCAAACGTGTAACCCTCGGCTCCGCCCCGGGAATCGTCGATGCGAACCACCGCCACCCCTCCGTTCCGCGGGTCCCGGACCAGGCCTACCCGGCCGCGTCCATCAATGCCCCGAAAACGGAAATCCACTGGATTCGGCGGCAGTACTTGATTGCAAACAAAACGGCGCCAACGCGCCGGCCGGCCGGAAAATGTCCGTAGGCGGCCGACGCCCTGATTGATTTCCACTTCGGCGGTGCCGTCGACTTCCACTTCGACCGTGCACTTGCCGTCGCCGCCGCCACCGCGGATTTCGGCCCGCATCGTCTGGTAATCTCCCCACTGTTGGCCATAAGCGCTGAAACCCGCTAGCGCTGAAACTAACAAGAAACGTTGAACCATCATAAACCCTCCTAAACCACTATCGGGCCCTTTGCTGTACCATCCTGCGGTGTTGCCCTGTACGTTGGATCACTCTCGTCCCCTATTAGTTACATTCGGAAAAATTAAGAAACGTTCGTGAATCACGTCGATTGCAGGCGCTTTCCTGTCAGGAAACGGCGGCCACCATGTTGAGGCAACGTCTCTCTCCCGTAGAGTCGGACATGGGGCTATAGGGTCTGCTATAACCCCCGGTGCAAACCTTCGCCTGGGAAATTGAAAGGCCGATGAGGGATTCGATGGCCTGTTTTGCGCTTGTAACTTGAGGGTGTACGCTTGAAGGGAGAGGAGTTTCTCGAATGCAAAAGCTGTTCAGCGGATTGATCCTGGCACCTACGCTGCTGTTGGCGGATTTCACCTACAGCGAAACCACCAGAATGACCGGCGGCGTGCTGATGAATATGAGCCGCGCTCTGGGAGGGCTTTCCAAAGACATGCGCAAGGTGGGTGAGCCCACCACTTCTACCGTAATGGTGAAGGGCGGCCGCATGATGACCACCAGCGGCGGCACGGTGCAACTGTGGGACCTCGATAAGGACACCATCATCAATATCGATCTCGAGAAACAAACGTACTCCACCATCACGTTTGCCGAGATGAAGGCAGCCATGCAGAAGGCCATGGAGCGCGCCAAATCCAATGCAAGGCCCTCCGAAACGCCTGCCGCCAATCCGGAAAATCCGAAGCCGGGCAACACAGAGATGAACGTGAAGATGGATATCAAAGAGACCGGAAAGGTCCAGATGATCTCCGGTCTGAATACGAGGGAAGTGCTGATGACATTTATCCTCGAAGCCAAAGACAAACAGTCTGGCGAATCCGGCGCCATGGACACCATGAGTTCCATCTGGGTGGCGGATTCCGTTCCCGGCTACGACGAAGTAAAGGCGTTTCACAAACGGGTGGCGGAGAAGATGTCGAATAGTTTTGCCGCCGGTGCCTTCAGCCGCGAGAGTATGATGGCCGCCATGGATCCGCGAATGATGAACTCCATGCAGAAGGTCGCCAAGGAAGCGGAGAAACTGCAGGGAGTCCACGTGCGCCAGATCACCAAAGTAGGGGTGAACCTCGACCCCGCAAAAGCTTCCGAGATTACCGATCCCTCCACCATGCCGCAGGGTCCCACAGCCGGTGGTTTGGCGGGCAGGGCCGCGACCGAAGGCGCTACGCAGAGCGCCGAACGCCGCATTGGCGGACGGATCGGCAACATCGGCGGCCTTGGAGGATTAGGCGGGTTTGGGGGACTCGGCAGGCGGAAGCAGAAGGAAGAACCTCCTCCGCCCCCGCAGAACCAGCAGCAACCGCAACAAGGTTCAGGTGTTCTGATGGAAATGGTTATGGAGATGAATAATTTTTCCAACGCTCCTTTGGACGCATCGAAATTTGCCGTGCCGGCTGGCTTTAAACAAGTGCCGCATCCGATGCTGCGGGGATTGCAGCAATAAGTACCGGCCCGGCCCCTTGACTCCGCCCTCCCACGGTCCTACCGTGGGAACATGCCGGTAGTATCGCAACATCAACGGCAGGAGCCGGAAGACCGCAAGGTCATCCTTCTGGAGATCGTATCAGCCGCGGTAATATTATTCATTGTAGTGCTCGTGCTGGTGATGATCTTCTTCTATAAACCATGAACCTGATGCACCGTCTTCTGGACAAGCCGCGCACCCTCACAGCGCGGCGATGGCTATTTCAGATTCACCTGTGGGTGGGCATTTTTGTCGGCCTCTATGCGATTGCGATCGGCGTGAGCGGCTCCGTCCTTGTCTTCCGCGAAGAGATCGTTGACGCCCGGACAAGCGCGCATCATCATGTCCCGGCGCCGCCGGACGCAACCCGCGCCTCCCCCGATCAGTGGCTCGCCGCGGTCCGCCAGGCCACCGGTCACAAGGGACCCTTGTCCATGCGTTTGCCGGTGTCTTCCACCGATGCCGTCGAGGTCACCTACTACGCCCGCAATTCCGGCCATGCCGTCTTCGTCAATCCGTACACCAGCCAAATCATGGCACACGTGGTTACCGCCAGCCCTGTCCTTCGCTGGCTCGACACCTTGCACAGTAACTTCTTCCTGGGGCGTACGGGCCGCTTGCTCAACGGCATCGGAGCCCTGCTGTTACTCGCACTGGCGATCACCGGCATCTTCATCTGGTGGCCCGGACGCAGACTGTGGCGGCGCAGGCTTACCATCGATTTCAAGGGGCGCTGGAAGCGAATCAACTGGGACCTCCACCACGCGATCGGCTTCTGGGGACTCGCCGGATTCACCATTCTCTGTATCACCGGAGCATGGTTCACCTGGCCGCAGTTTTATCGCCAGACCGTGGCCCGTTATTTCCCGGTCACGGCGCAAGCGCTCTCAAAAGTGGAGAGTCAGCCGGATGCTCCGCGAGCTTCCCTGGCACAGCTGATCAGGGCAGCGGATGATGCGTTCCCCGGAAAGCCGGTGTGGAATATCTTTCTGCCCGGCCCCCCAACGGATATGGTCCGCATCAACAAACTGGGAGAAGGCAATCCGCCGCACCGTACGGCAACCACCATCCTGCTGAACCCTTATTCGGCGAAAGTAATCCGTGTCGAAAGCTACGCCAACAAAACCACCGGTGACAAAATTCTCGGCTGGATCGGCCCGCTCCACACCGGCAATTTCGCCGGGCTGGGCGTCAAGATTTTTTATTCCATTCTCGGCCTCACCATGCCCACGCTCTTTATCACGGGGTTCATCATGTGGTGGCAGCGGGTCGTCCGGCCCCGCTGGCGAACCACCAAACCCGCTCCCGAAAAAGAAACCGTTACGGCAGTTGCCTGACCAGCTTTAAAGCCTCCTCGCGGCTGCCGATGCGTCCTTCCAACTGGGCGTCCTCCACCGCTTGCAGCAATTTTGCAAACCGCGGTCCGGGCAGGTAGCCCTCGGCAATCAGATCGTCGCCCGTAAGCACGCGCGGCGGCCGCAATACTTCCTTTGGCATCTGCTCCAACATCGTCCGCGCGTATTCGTAATTCTCCAGATTGCCGTTGCTCGCGAGGCAATCCAATTGGTGAAGGGCCAGGTGTTCGTCAAAGTGATCCATGCGCAGAAACCGTTTGAGCGTGCTTTGCCTCATGCGCCGCAAATCCTTGAACTGCATATGATGTTCCACCAGCGAGGACACGCGCTCGATCTGATCATTGGAAAACTTCAGCCGCGCCAGAACCTTCCGGGCCATAACAACGCCCTTTTCCACGTGGCCGTCAAAGCGGATGCGGTCTGCAACTCGAAACGTCGCCGGCTTGCCCACATCGTGCATCAGCACTCCCAATGCCAGTGTCGGCGGCGCTTTCCCCATCTTCTCCAGCATCAGCATCACGTGTGTCCACACGTCGCCCTCGGGGTGATATTCCGGCGGTTGTGCCACGCCTTGAAACGCCTTTACTTCCGGCAGCAGTTCTTCGAGCAGTCCACACTCATCCAGCAGATCCAATCCGCGGGGCGCGCCGCCTTCGCTCAAAATACGCACCAGTTCGTCGCGCACACGCTCCGTGGAAATTTTGTGGATCAACGTTCGCAATTCCCGCATCGCCCGGAACGTCCGCTCCTCAATCTCGAAGCGGAACCGCGCGGCGAAACGCACCGCTCTGAGCATCCTCAGATGGTCCTCCTGAAATCGATCCAACGGGTTGCCGATGGCCCGGATCACGCCGGCCCGCAGATCCGCCTGCCCGCCCACAAAATCCATCACCTCCCGCGTCGAAGGGTTCAGAAACAACGCATTGATGGTGAAGTCCCGCCGCAGGGCGTCCGGCCGCGGATCGGTTACAAACGACACCCCGTCCGGATGCCGGCCATCGCTATAGCTGTGGTCGGACCGGAACGTGGCCACTTCCACATGGCATCCCGTCTCCTTCACCAGCACCACGCCAAAGTGCGCCCCCACCGGCTCCGACTTCGGAAACAGCGCCGCAACCTGATCCGGACGCGCACTGGTCGCTACATCGTAGTCCTTCGGCGCAATGCCCAGCAGCTCATCGCGAACGCATCCTCCAACCAGCCAGGCGGCATGCCCCGCCTCGCGCAGGGCCCCGACGATGCGCGACGCGAGCCCCGCATACTGAGCGGTGGTGGAATCGTCCATAGTGTGATACCTCAAGCGCGAGTTGAATGTTTTACCGGGCGGCGCGCGTGAGCAAGCGAACGGCTGCGCAACACGGCACTGTGCAATCTATATATTTAAGCGAAACTACGCGCCGGAGATTCAGAGTTTTTTACTTGCGATGCCGCCTCGTTCTGGCGCCAATCAAAGCGCCTCTGCCATCCATCTGGAAATTTCCGCCGGCGCCGTCTGGCTGCGAATCGTACGCGTTCCTGAGCCGTTTTTCAACGGGCCCTCGTAACGCCTCCGCACCTCCGCATCTGGCACGATGCGGTTCCGGCAATCGACCAGTCCCTCCAACAGAATACGCCGTGGCGTAATCGCGCCGGCCACATCCGCCAAATCTCCCGCCTCGAGCATTCCCGGTACAATCACGTCCCCCGGAACATACGCAAAGCGATCTTCCAGAATAGAAGCGACGTCCGCCAGGCCCCGCCGGATCGCCACCGCCTTCACCCGCGGTTCATAAAGCGCCGCAAACAGCGCCAGTAGCCCTCCGAGCGGTTCGGCCTGATACTGAGGCTGCGGCCCCATCTGCCACCCCGGGGTCTCGTCCAGCAGCAGCCGATGGGCATTTGACGGGGCGTACGAATCCCCCCATACCCCCATTTTCTGCGCGTCGATATCGGCCCGCGTCGCCAGATAAGCCAGCACCACCCGCAGGTCTTTTAAACGCGACCCCAAGAGGCTATTGCCCATCATCAGCTCGGTCGCCGCCAGCGTCACCTCGGCGCTCGACGGACCTCTGCGTGTGTCCGGCGCGGTCTCGCCGGCACCCCGCACATCGGGCAGACACACCGCGATTCCCCGCTGCAGCAAATCCTCAATCTCCGCGCCGTGGTCGGCAAGCATCCGCTCCTTGCCTCCCTGCGAAACCCCCACCACCACCCGCGCCCGCCCGGTCGCCGTGGCTGGCCGCAACAGCAGCATCGGCACCAACACGCCCGGCTCCACTTCCAGAGTAACGCCGTCGGCGGCGATCCCCGGAAGCTGCTTCGTCCATCTCATCTTCACCACCGGAGGCGCACCCGGGTCGATGTCTCCCAGCTTCTCGCGCCACGCCCGGCGCAGCCACTCCACCCTCCCTGGAGCATCCAGCCCGCTCAGCCGCGAACGCACCGCCTCCACTTTACGAAGCGCCATCTCCCGGGCCACCTCGTGCGCCAGCTGCATTTTCAACTTCGAGGTAAGCAACGGGGTAAGCGCCCTTAATTCGGATTCCGGGCGCCGGTCCTTCGGCTCAGCCGCCGGAGCCGGGATCCCGAACCACCGCTCCAGCTCCGGATACATCGTCTTCCGCTGCGAAGGCCCGATATTGGAACACTCCCCCGGCCCGGGGAATCCGCCGAAGCCGTGAGCTTCATCCAGGTGCTCCCCGGCATTGTACAAGGAGAATACCTTTCGATACCGCGCCCACGCCGGCTGTTGCTCCACATCCCAGCCCATTTCATAGGAATAGATGAAGCGTCGCGGCGCCACCGAGGCGCAAACTACCCACGGCACAAAGCCCCCGGAAATGCTCCCCGGCATGTTTCTCGTCGATTCCCACGATCCCCAGCCGGGATCGGCCAGGTCCACCGGCCATCGGCCTCTGCCGGACGTTCGCGGCGTCGCCTCCCCGAAATTGAACGGAGCCACGGCCGCGATTCGTGGATCGAGCGCCGCCGTCACCGCCGCCGGATCGCCTCCGCCCGCCACCGCGCCCAACAGAACGATCCGGCTTGGATCGACATCGCTCCGTTCCAGCAGCAGATCCACGCCGCGCATCGTATCCCACACCATCCATTTGATAAGGCTTTCCCCAGCCGCATAGAGCTGCATGCCAAGGTTGTAGCGGGCATGGTAGCCCTCTCGATTCCACGGATAAGTCTGAATCCGCTCCCCATGCGACAGGTTGTCCGGCACCAGCACCACCGACCCCGCCCGGGCCCAAAGAATTCCCATGTCCTGCAACTCCGGCTGCCAGCGCGGCCGGTGATGGCTCGGAATGATAATCAGCGCCGGCCTTCTCCCCTGCGGCTTGTCCGGAAGGTACAGGTTCGCCGCGATCCAGAGCGTGGGCCGGCTGCGGTACACAATGTCCAGCCGCCGGTAGCCCTGGCCTCGATACTCCTTGCCGACGTGCATCTCGAGCGGAATCCGCTCCGGCATCGGTCCGATAAATGCCCGCAGCGCGCCTAACCGGCGGTCGCGGAATCGCTCCCATCCGGCCCGGCTCTCTACTTGCTTCCACTCCGCCGCCTCGGCTTCCAACTTCCGCAGGACCCGCGACCGGACATGGGCATCGAGCATCCCGTCGATCTTCAGCCCCCTGCGCTCTGCAGCCGTCAGGACGTTACTTTCCAGGGAAGCGAGATTGCGAGCCGAGCCCTTCGCTGCCGGCGCCGCCGCGCTCCCCTCGCCCTTCAGTACCAGCCGCCGGTAGCGCGCCGGATTCACCGCCGTCTCTCCCAGCACCACCGGAATCGCACTCGTCTCCCGCGGCTCGCCGGCGCGCCCAACCCGGTTTCGCATCAGCAGCACGCGAAACTCTTGGGGAACGCCGGCCTCCCCGAGAATTGCCGCCGCCCGCTCCATCGGGATGTCCAGCCGCGCCAGCCACGCCCCCGGCTCGCGAGTCACAGTCACAACGGCGCCGCTATCCCAATCCGTCCGCGGCCGGGAAATCCGCGGACCGCCCGTCTTCCCCGCAAGATCCAGCAGGTAACCCGCGGGATTCACCGCCAATTGCACATACGAGGATCCCGTGGTCGCCAGATAAACCTGAAAACTGTCGTCTGTCTCCACCCGGGCGTCGTTCTCGCGCACATCGGCAACGGCGCTACCGGGCTCCGCAAACCGTGCCAACAGCGCCAGCGTCCGCCCGTCGTGAATGCCTTTCACTTCGCTTGCTAATCGGGCCGCCCGGGCCTGTGGCTCATGACGCAACATCGGCCACGCGGTCACCTCGCGCCAGCCAGCCCCCTGCCACCCCGCCTCGCGCGCGGGAATCGACCCGCGGGTCACGGTCAAGGGCGGCTCTTCCACCCGCAAGGGAGCCGGCCGGTAGACCGGCGCCGCACTCTCCCACGGCGCCGAACGGTCCACCCGGATCAGCGAAGCCGTCTCCTGCAGCGGCCATCGCCAGCGTAAAACCGGCGCATCCGGCCTTGCCGCCCGCACCCGTTCCACGCTGGCGCGGATCGTGTCCGGCCCCGGTGCGCTCACTTCGCTCAGCGGGAACGCGAACTCCACCGTCCAGCCCGTCTCGTTGACCGAGGTCGCCACCAGATAGCGCTCGGCGTTCGCATGAACCACCTGGCCTTCCCGTTCCACCGAATACGCCCCCAGCGGATTGATGCGCACCATGCGATCCGTATAGCCGATGTCAGGCCCGGCCACAATGCGCAGCATGTCTTCGTCTTCCCAGTTCGGATGCCGCCCCATCATCCGTGCCGTAATTCTTCCCCCCGCCTCGGGAAGCACCGCTCCAATCAGCAGGTGCTGCCCCCGGACCACGATTCTCACCTCGCCGCCCCCGCCGGGAACTCCCGGCTCCACACCCGCCAAAGGCTGCGGAGTCACTTTCTTCCAGAACGGATCGTTGAGCCGGCCGTCGATTACCGGAGCCTCGGATTGACATAACGCCAACCCGCAGCCCACCACCACAAGAAGAATGGATTTCACGTGCACCCCGCTAAAACTGAACCTTCAGCGCAAACTGCAGTATGCGTGGATCGAACGCTGTGGTCAGCCTTCCGTACGTCCCCGATGTCAGGCTCTCGCTACGCTTCGACTGCAGGTTGACGCGGTTAAACAAATTGAAGAATTCCCCGCGAAACTGGACCCGGAATGCTTCGCCGAAGCGCCGTACCGGAAAGTTCTTCGCCACGGCCATATTCACATTCGCAAAGCCGGGTCCGAAAACGATGTTTCGCCCCGCTGTTCCAAACGTCCCGTCACGATTGTGCACGAACGCGGCTGTGTTGAACCACTCCAATACCGGGTCGCGATCGGGAATGCGCCGCGCGCTTCTCGATACATCCCCTAACAGATCCGCAAAATCGGCGCCGACGCCGGACATCGAGTTGTCCCGTCCGGCCAATACCGAGAACGGACGTCCGCTTTCGAGCAGCAGCGAGCCGCTCAGGCCCCAGTTCCCCAGCACATGCCTTACCCCCACCGGCAACCCGGCCATCCCCGGCAGCTCCCACAGCCCTGAAGAAACGAACCGGTGCGCGTGGTGGAAATCCGACAGCCCGCGGCTCTGGCGGAAGTCGAACGGATTATTATACGACGGCCATAGAGTGCCGGCCCCCGAGCCATAATCGATCGACTTGCCCCACGTATAGTTGGACTGCACCGTGAAGCCCCGCCCAAAACGCTTATCGATGGTCAACTGCAGCGAGTTGAAAGTGGAATTGCCGATGTTCTCGCGAATCGCGATCGAGGCCCAGTCCGGATACAGCGGACGCCGCTCATTCACATTCAACAGCGTCGACCGGCCCGGGATGTAGATGCCGGGATTGTATTGCCATCCCTGAAGCAGCGCCGTCCCTTTGGACCCCGCGTAAGCCATGCGAATCATCCACGCCGGCCACAATTCCCTCTCGAAGGTCAAATGCCAGCTCTGCAGATACGTGCTCCGCAGCTTCTCCGGATAACTGGACATCGAGAGCGGGGTAGGGAAATCGATGTCCTTTGGCGGAGGCGACGTCAGCGGCAGCGGATTCCTCCCGTTGTAGGGGTCGTCGAAAGGTCCCGGCGACGGCGAATAGTCGAAGGTCAGCGCGAACGGCGGGGAGTTGGTAATTCCGTTGTTTACCGCGCTCATCGGCGAGGAGTCGTAGAAGATCCCGTAAGCGCCGCGAACGCTCGTTTTCCCGTTGCCGAAAGGCGCCCAGGCGAAACCGAACCTGGGAGCGATGTTGTTCAAATCGTTCTCTGCCTGCCCGCGGGGCACTCCCTGCTCACCCACCACCAGCAAACCCGTCGGCGCTTTGCTGTAAACCTGGCTCTTCTTGCCGGCGCGGAACACGCTGCCCCGGTTTTGACTGTCCACATAATTGATCGTCGGCTCCACCCGCACTCCCAGATTCAAGGTCAGCCGCGGCGTCACCCGGATGTTGTCCTGGAAGAAGCCGCTATAGCCGGGCGCCGTAAGATTGGCGAACTCGCCGTAGGCCGATTGCCGCAGCCGCGAAGCCAGACCCAGATAGAAGTCCGCGACTCCATAACCTGTGTAATTCCCCGCGAACGTAAACGTCGGATCCATCAGAAACCGGTACAGCTTGTTCAGAGTCTGAGAGCGGTACTCGAAGCCGAGGGAGATATCATGCCTGCCGCGGGTCCAACGCAGCGTATCGGAAATCGTCAATACGTTTGGCTCGGTCACGATCCATTCGGTGGTTTCAATCGAAAAGGCCCCGGTGACGCCCACCACGATTGTGGGATACGGCCGATCGGTATATACGTTGCGCTGGCCAAGGTCGGTAAGCGAAGTCTTCCACACCGGAACCCCCAGATCCTTTCGCCGGTTGATGGCGAACTGAAGCTGGTTCATCAGGTTCGGCCGGAAGATGTGGACGTGATTGAGCGACACATTGTGCGACGGCGTCACGCGGTCCGGCCGCGTGGCAAACACCAGCGGCGAGTCGTTCGGAAGCTGGTGGAAATAATTGTAGAGATAGCGCCCCGAGAGCGTATCCTTCGTGCTGAATTGGTGGTCCACCTTAACTACGGATTGCCGCTCGTCGCTGTTATTGATCGCCGTGTAGCGGAGCAGGCCTGTGGCGGGTTCTGTCGGAAGCGGCAGCAGTTTGTCAATAAAGCTTCGGCTAAGCGGGTTCACTCTCGATTCCGGAATGATATTGCCGGGGAACGGACGCCCGGTGGAGGGATCGGTAATGGCTTGCGTACGCGTTGAGAAGTCTCCCCGGCGCTGGGCCGCCGTCAACACCGTCGTACTGAGATCCGCCGGCGCCTGCTTTTGCCGTGTCTCCTGGTGGGCGAAGAAGAAAAACGTACGATTGCGGCCATCGTACATCCGCGGCAGATACACCGGCCCGCCGAAGACGCCCCCGAACTGGTGCCGCTTCAAACCATCCCCGCCTGTAGAAAAGAAGTTGCGCGCGTTCAACGCCTGGTTCCGGGCGAACTCGAACAGCGAGCCGTGCGGCTGATTGGTTCCGGACTTCGTAATCGCGTTTACGATCGCCCCGGCGCTGCGCCCGTGCTCGGCGCTGAAGCTGTTCGTCTGGACGCTGAACTCCTGCAGCGCATCCGGATTCGGCATCGCCATCCCGGCGTTCGTGTATGTGTCGTTATGGAAGGACCCATCCAGCGTGTAATTCACCATGTTGCTGCGCGCGCCATTCGAGGAAATGCCCGGCTGCACAATACTTCGCGCCGAACCGCCCTGCCGCAACCCGGACGTATCGTCGGTGCCGGAGACGCCCGGCAGCAGCAGCACCAGTTGCGTCGCATCGCGGCCGTTCAACGGCAGTTCCCGTATGCGCCGCTCGTCCACCACTTCCTTCAGCGTCGCCGTATGCGTGTCCACTTTCGACACCGAGCCGCTTACTTCAACCGCCTCCGCCAGCGTTCCCACCTGCAGCTTGAAATCGAGCCTTCCCACCTGGTCCACCTCGAGCTCGACGCCCGCACGGTTGATGGGACGGAACCCCTGCGCTTCCACCGCGACCCGGTACCGCCCCGGGGGCAGCAGCGGCACGTTGTAATAGCCGAGTTCGTTGGTCAGCGTTTCCCGTTTGATGCCGGTGCGCTCGTTGACGGCGGTGACTTGCGCCTTGGGTACGCTCGCCCCGGTGGCGTCGACGATGGTTCCCGTAAGTTGTGCCGTCGTTCTCTGCCCAAGGCAAAGAACCGGCGTCAGAAAAATTAAAAGAGCGAGTACTCGCAATGGAAACCTCCAGTTGGTTCTAACTTTATAACCGTGAACCGGGCGGCCCGTCAATCAGCAGCGTTTCTCATTCGCCGGGAGACAGCAGGATATTCCGGCGAATCGACGCGGCATTCCGCCAGGAATTCCCGCATCTTCCGCACCACATCCGGGTGCGCCGCGGCGGCATTCTTCGACTCGCCGATATCGTTCAAAAGATCGTACAATTCCAATGGCGCCGTCAACCCGTGCCGTACTCCCTTCCATCGCCCCATCCGCACCGCCTGGTGGAACCCGCCCGCGAACGATTCCCAGTACAGCGGACGATCCGCGTTCTGAGACTTTCCCAACAGCGTCGGCGCCACCGAAATGCCATCCACATTCGAAGGAATGCCGCGAACGCCGGCCAGATCGGCCAGTGTGGGCAGCACATCGCAAAATCCCCACGGGTAGTTTCCAACGGTGCCTGCTTTGATCCTTCCAGTCCACCGTGCGATCATCGGCACGCGCGTGCCGCCTTCGTAAATCGATCCCTTTCGTTCCCGCAGCGGGCCCATCGTCTGAAACGGCGCGTAATCAAAGGTGCCCCCGTTGTCGCTGGTGAAGAACACCAAAGTGTTGGAGTCCAGCCCGCATTCCTTCAGCTTGGCCATGATCTGCCCCACGTAGTGATCCATGCGCGTCACCATCGCGGCATAATTCTTAGCCTCGTCGGGCCACGCTTCTTTCGCATACGGTCCCAGGTCCGGAGCTTCAAACTTGGCGTGCGGCACCGTGGGCGTGAAGTAGAGGAAGAACGGCTGGTAGCGGCGCCGGTCAATGAAATGCAACGCTTCTCTGCAAAAAAGATCGGATGCGTATTCCCGCCGCCCGCCGTTCAAATTACCCCGCAGCGTCTCTCGCGTCTTATTGCGCCAGAGAAACGCCGGATAGTGCCCATGCGCATGCTGCTGGTTGAGAAAACCGAACCACTCGTCAAAGCCGTGGTCGTTGGGCAGCCCGGGAGTGTCCGGTTCCCCTAATCCCCACTTGCCGAAGATCGCCGTGGCATAGCCGCGCGTTTCATCGTAGGCGTCGCGCCATTCCGGCCCCTTCAACACCTGGGCAACGGTGACGTCGTCGGCGCGCAAGGAGACTCGCCCGCCGGTGCGCAGCGATGCATTCCAGCGTACCGTGGTGTGTCCCGTGTGCTGTCCCGTCATCAATACGCTGCGCGACGGGGCGCACACCGTGGCTCCGGAATAGCAATCCGTAAAGCGCATCCCTTCCGCCGCCAGCCGGTCGATATTTGGCGTCCGAATCAGCTTTTGCCCATAGCAGCCCAAATCGAATACACCCAGGTCATCGGCCATGATGAAAACAAAGTTCGGGGGCTTAGAGGGAGATTGCGCGCTCAAGGCGCCGCCGGCGGCGGAGATCAGGAAGCTTCTGCGAGTCATCATGGCAACCTATAATTGTATTCGTTCCCTGCGATGCTGAGAATTCCGCTATGACAAGACGCGAATGGATGATCCTCTCGACGGCTTCCGCCGCCGCCGGACAAACCGTACACCAAGAGATCCAGGGTATGGCCAAATCGGCTCCGCTGGCCCTGCGGTACACCGGCGTGAGCAAGGGGGAATGTGTCCGCTGGCAGCGCGAGTTTCGTGCCAGGCTGGACAGCCTGCTCGGATCCTATGCGCCCCCCGTGCACTGGAAGGCAACGGTCGTCCGCAAGCTGGATTTCGCGGAACACACCAGGGAGGAGTTGCTTCTTCATGCCGCCGGCCATCGCGATCTTCCCGTGCATCTGCTCGTCCCCCGCGGCCGCACCCGCCCCCGGCCTGCGATCCTCGCCTTGCACGGACACGGAGCGTTTGGGCACGACGCCGTAGCGGGCGTGGATGATACGCCGCAGCGGCAGCATAATATCGCCGCCGCCAATTATGACTACGGACGGCAATTGGCGCGCCTCGGTTATGTCGTGGCGGTGCCGTGTTTCACGCCGTTTGGTCCAAGGCTCGGCCGGCGCGAGGATTACAAGGGCGAAGATCCGTGCGCAGTAACCTTCATCCGGATGCAGCTTTTCGGAAAGCTCCTGCTGAGCGAGAATCTGCGGGATGCGCTCTGGACGATCGAGCTGCTGGCAAACCACGCGGCGGTGAACGCCCAGCGGATCGGATGCGCCGGATTATCATTAGGAGGCCGGATGACGATGATGACCGCCGCCGTGTCCCCGCGTGTGCGCGTCGCCGTGATCTCGGGCGCACTCAACATGCTGCGGGAGCGGGTCCTCGGACGGTACTCCTGCGGCGCACAGATCATTCCCGGTCTATTAAACGACGGCGATGTGCCGGAAATCGCGTCCCTCATCGCCCCCCGCCCCTGCCTCTGGGAGGTTGGCCTGAAGGACAGTTTGATGGTGAAAGAATGGATTCCTCCGGCCCTGGAACAGATGCGCAAGGCATGGTCATCCTTCGGCGCCGGCGCGCAGTTGGATGTCGATTCCTTTGAAGGGGGCCATCGGTGGAATGGTGTGAAAGCCCATCCACTGCTGGCAACCGTTCTACAGCCATGACCGTTCCTAGCGTTCGCTGAGCGGTTCACCTCACGCTCCTGGGGACAACTCTAGACAGCAGTCTCATCCTCAAACGTGTCAACTCCAGTTGAAAATTCCCGATTCTACCGTGAGTTCGCGCATCCGATTTGGCCCACCGGGATAGACCGCAGTCGCTGGGAGGATCACGAGGAAAGTAAGGAGCAGTGTCAACGGTGAGTTTCGGCATGAGCAACCCGCCGGAAGCCGGTGGCCAGCCCGGGGTCTACGAGGAGCGCCGGGCACAGTGGTTTCTTGAGCACTCTTTCTTTCCTGATTTCGTCAACCGGAATCCGCGCGGCAAAAAAAAGGGAACGGAGATCGCGGGCGCACTCGTTCTGTTCGATGACTTCGCGGTCCTCGTCAAGGTCAAGGCACAGTGCGGTGAGCACACCCCATATCAGGGGCGACAGAGAAACTGCCGGAAGCACTCAAACAGTTGCGGAAGACGCACGAAGAACTCGCCGCTAGTGGCATCACTAAGCACGAGCATGAGAT
>DATLCW010000084.1:0-19224 GCA_035526195.1 Bryobacteraceae bacterium | reverse complement strand
CCAACAAGAGTTTGAGGACTTGGACAGCTTTATGCATCGGCAGGCGCATTTCATCCAGGGGGCGGCTATGCGCTTCGGTATGCGTCTTCCCGCAGATACGGCAGCGAAAGCGGCGTAGACCATTGCGATGTTTGCCGAAAGACTTGCATTCGGCTTCGCAGCAGATAATCATTGTTGCCTGTATGTCACTGACCATGCAACTAATATACAGCAAGCGTGTGCTGTTTCTCAACAGGCGCTTGTTGATTTGTTAAGGAAGTGCTACATTCATGGAGGACAAAACAAGCAAGGCCCTTCTCCGAAGGGCCTTTACAATAAAACCTTAGCTTTGAGATGGTCTGACTCCAATTTTAGCAGGAGGCGGACCGATGACAGGTAGAAAAAAAGTGATACGAAGGTCCAGTTTTCAGGATCGTCGAAGCGTGCCAACCTACGATGTGAAAGAGGCAGCGGGCTACCTGCGTGTCCCCCCCAGCACGCTACGCTGGTGGTTTTTCGGGCAACCAGCAAGGCGTGAGCAGCGTG
The DNA here is from genome assembly GCA_035526195.1 of Bryobacteraceae bacterium. Taxonomy (GTDB): domain Bacteria; phylum Acidobacteriota; class Terriglobia; order Bryobacterales; family Bryobacteraceae; genus CADEFT01. Next base: position 18,699 of record DATLCW010000084.1, on the reverse strand, counting down.
GGTATGCACCCATTTTTCTGGGAGCAGACCCAGAATCCGGGCTGATATCATTCTTCAATTTGGTTGAAGCCCACGTTCTATCTTCCTTAAAAATCGAGTACACTTCCATGCGCACAAATAGTGTACGCCGTGCTTTGGACCACGTTAGGCAGAATTCTCCTGAGAAGCTGCATCCATTGGTTACCGAACGGTTCCTTACGGACGGTAAGGATCTATTCATGGATATCCTAGCTGAGGACAAAACGATCCCGTCTGGTGAGACGGTGAACGTATCTCTTGGGGGGCAACGCCCGCTAGACATCATGAATGAGTACCTCCAGTTGGTGGATTACGAAGCAGGCTTCGCGCTTAAGTTATTCCCAAAAGCTGGAGATCGCGTCATTGTGCTCAATCCTAAAATTTCTGCCGGTCGGCCAATTGTGGTCGGTACGGGATATTTGGCGTCAATCATCAGGCAGCGGGCGCTCGCCGGGGAAACACCCGAAGAACTTGCTAGAGACTACGACCTAACTCAGATTGAAATCGAGAAAGCAATCAAATTCACCCAAGCTGCCTGACTATTCGGATCTGGTGTTCTTTGTTGACCGGAACCTGAAAAACCCAGAGATGCTATATCTCTGGCGCAAGGCCGGAATGCAGCTAAAATTGCACGATCAGATGTTTGACCGAGAGGCAGAAGACGATTTTTGGATGCCAGATATCGCAGCTCGGGGCTGGGTCATTCTGAGTGCTGACAGCAGAATGGAGCGCGATCACTTGGAGTGCATCATTCAAAATCGTGCCAGAGTCGTACTATTGACGGACAACACAAGCGGCCCAGTCCATTGGACAGCCGCTATTATCCGGGCGCTCGAAGATGTTGCGCATTTTTTGCGGAACTGTCACTGCCCGTCAATCGTTCGCGTGTCGAAGTATGGCGACCTAACTAGACTGCGAGGACCCGTAGACTTGCAAGCTCGTTTAGACAAATTCAAACGTATCCGGATCATAAGGCACAAGCGCCACGCCACGACGCACGGGAAATAGGAAGCTACTCTCCCGGTTGTTTGCGCGGCCTTCCGCCAGCCTTCGTCTTCCGCATCGCAGCAATTTTCCTGAAGTACTCCGGCCCACGCTCAGCCGTTCGCTTGCCGCCGACACGCCCCAATGCAGCCGCTGGATTATCTTTGCGTGGTGGACGCTTTTCCTGTAGACCGTCCGCAATAGCTAGAGCGGTATCGACGATCTCTCGGCAACTCTCCGCGCGGCCCTCTGGTAGCTTTGTGGTTGTCAGGATCACGTGCGCCTGGGCGAGCAGGTTTCGAAGCGTGCGGACATCTTCGCTGAAGTTCGATGAATGAGCGGCCATGCTTCCACGTTAACGCGAGTCCAGCCAAACAGCAAGCGTTTGCTTCAGGAGCCGCAACGCACTATTAGGACACTACCCAACATTCCTGTAGGCACGCGTTTTGTGCACGCGGCCCACGCGGGTTTTTGCAGATGCGCTGAGACTTCAGCACCTCTTTTTCCACTCTCCATCATGAGCTCATTTCCCGCGGACTACAGGGAGCGGATCGAGACGCCGGCTGCCGGAGCCATATCAACCGGCATTGCCACGCTGGATGACATGCTTGGAACGGGAGGGCTTCCGAGAGGCCGCGTCGTTGAAATCTTCGGCCCTCCAGACTGCGGAAAATCGACGCTGGCCCTAAACTGGATCGCGGCGGCGCAGACCAGCGGAGCGGCGGCGGTGTATGTGGATGCGGAACGGTCTTTTGACCATGAGTGGGCGGCGGCTTGCGGCGTGAACCTCGAACAACTCGTTTTACTAAGTCCGGACTCGGGCTCCCTCGCGCTGGTCATGTTGGAATCGCTGCTGCGGACGTTCACGGTGGACCTGGTGGTCGTCGATTCCGCCGCCGCCCTGATTTCCCAGGAGGAACTGGAAACTTCGCTCGAGGATATGCCGCCGGAGCTGCAGACCGAGTTTCTGTCCCGCGCGCTCCGGCGCCTGCAATCCTTGGCGGAACGAGGCAGAGTGAGCCTTCTTTTTCTCAATCAGACGCGCACCTGGGATCGCGGCGGGGTGATGGAGAGCGCCGCTGGCGGGCGCGCCCTGATCTTATACTCCGCGATAAGGATCTCGGTGGCTCGCACGGGAAGCCAACTGCTGCTGACCACGGTCAAGAACAAGCTGGGCGAGCCTTTCCGGGAACTCACGCTGGAGCTGCACGGGCCGAAAGCGCTCGCGGCGGAGCGTAGACGGCCCCGGTCCTGACCCGGATCACAAAAACATCCGACGGTAGGAATGTTTTATTTTGCGAGGCCCTTAAAATGGGCTTCCGAAGGCCCTCGTCTCAAAAAAAGGCAACAAAACTAGGCTTCCGCACGGATTTTCCCTTTACATCGCCTTCCCGCTTCCCTTATGATGAGGATGCGTTGAGGGCTGAAGTTGCCCGCTCTACGCGCGGATCGGCGCGAAACGCGCGTTTTGACAACGACTAGACGTATTGATTGGGAGAATCCGAGAAGAGGTTTTATGGCTGATCGCATGACGCAAACGCAGTTAATCAAAGAGCTCGCCGAAAGTACCGGCATAGCTAACAAAGTCGCCAAGCAGATGTTGGAATCCTACGCGACCATCGCTGTACGCGAAACCAAGAAAAACGGCGTATTTGTTCTCCCCGGAGTGGGCCGCCTAGTTCGTGTGGATCGCAAAGCCCGCATGGGCCGCAATCCCGCCACCGGCGCGGCAATTAAGATTCCCGCAAAAAAGGTGGTGAAGTTCCGGGTCGCAAAAGCAGTGAAAGACGCGATTGTTCCGCCCAAAAAGAAGTAGTCTCACCGAGCCGGTTGTAAGAGCAAAAGCACAAACCCCGCCTGTCAGGATGGCGGGGTTTGTGCTTTTTAATGCCGAATAGCAGCCGCCCAAGTTGCGGGCAGCCCAAGGAAGTTTATGCCTGCTTCTTTTCTTCGGTGGGTTTTTCCTCAGCTTTTAGGGCGGTTTTAAAGTTGCGGATGCCCTCTCCCAGGCCTTTGGCCAGCTCAGGGATCTTGCGGCCGCCGAACAACAACAACGCAACGCCCAGAATCAGCACGAGTTCCATTGGGCCTATCGATTTCATTGGGACTCCTTTACCGTACATTTCATTGTATGAACGTAGTTTTCCCGGCGTCAAGCCGCTTGGGGGGCTCCGCCGCTGATGGGAACGTGTATTATCGTCACTTCCTGCCGGGAAAGCGCGTGCTGTAAGGCTGCGGCAAGCTCTTCCCGTTTCCCGGCTCGTACTCCGCTGGCCCCGAAGGAATCTGCCAATCTGTCGAACGCGATCGGTCCCAGGCGGGTAGCCATCCCTTTTCCGTATTGCCGGAGATGGCCGGAATCGGTGATCCCCCAGCATTGGTCGTCGGCGACGATGGCCACGAAATGGAGGCGCTGCCGCACCGCGCACTCCAGATCCGCGACGCTGAACGTGAACGCGCCATCGCCTGATAACAGGACGACCGGACGCTGGGGAAATGCCAGCCGGGCCGCAATGGCTCCGGCAATTCCGAATCCCACCACCCCGCTGCGGCCGCAGGTTAGCCAGTAACCGGGATAACGCCTCTCACACAACAGATGATGCGCCCATTGGCCTATGCTGCCGCCGTCGATAATTAAGGACGCGTCCGTGGGCAGCAGATCGGCCAATACATCGACGATGTCCACGGCGTGCATGCGAGTACCGGCGCGCTGTGCTTCGGCGGAGTTTCGCACCGCCCGGGTCAATCCGTCACGGATGCCTCGCGCCTCGGAGAGCCAGGCGGTGAAGTCCAGCGGGCCCGCCATCCGCGCCAGGCCGGCCCAATCCCGAGCCACGATGTGAACGTTAGGGATGTCCTTCAGATACTGAACGCGGTAGTCGCGCAAGTCTCCCGCGAGCAGGACGCAATCGGCCCGCTTTAACAAACCGGCATCGCCTGTGGCCGCTCCCATGACCCCCAGGAAAACGTCCTCGGCGAAGTCGCAGATGCCGCGGTCCCAAATCGGCGTCTGGACCGGGATGTGGAAGCGGCGGGCCATGTCCAGAAGGGCGCCTCCTTCGCCGTTATAGAACACTTCGCTGGTGGTCAGGATCAGGGGGCGGCGGGAGAGACGCAATGCTTCCGCGGCGGAGGTCAGGCTTGGCGGCGCGGCTTGGAAGTGCTCCGTCCTCTTGGCGGGATCAGAGGCGGCAATGGCCCGCTGCACATTCATCGGAAACATCAGGTGGACCGGTCCGCAGGGAGTTTCGAGCGCCGTGCTCCACGCCTCATCGAGCATCGGCAGCGCGTCCTCCGGGCGCTCGATGGAGTGGGAATATTTTGTTAATGGCCGCACCAGCGCTGCCTGATCCGCATCCTGGAAGCAGCCCCGTCCCAGCACGTCGAGGTCCGCCGAACCGCTAATGAAAAGCATCGGCGCATGGTCGAACCACGCATTCATCACGCCGGTCATGGCGTTCACCACCGCCACTCCGCTCGAGGACGCGCACACGCCGGGCTTGCCGGTGAGCCTGCCGTAACATTCCGCGATGTAGGCGGCGGACTGCTCGTTCCGCGTGTCGATCAACCGCACGCCGGCGCGCGTCACGGCATCGAAAAGAGGATCCAGTCCGTGGCCGCAAAGAGTCGCGATCCACTCCACTCCCCGTTCCTTAAGAGACTCGGCAACGCGATCTGCAACGTTTGTTTGGGTCACCGGGCCATTGTACCGAGGTCTGGCGTATGATTTACTTGTGATGATGCCGCATAGATTTTTAATCGCCCTTCTCGCGCTTCCGCTCGCCGCGCAGGTGAACATCAAGCAGACTCCGGACCGCATCTCGGTGGAGATCAACGGAAAACCGTTCACCGAGTTGTGGATCGGTCCTGAGGTCAGAAAGCCGATTCTGTACCCCCTCTATTCGGCGACAGGCAAAGCGGTGACCCGCCGCTGGCCGATGGAGCAGACCCAGGGCGAAAGTAAGGATCATCCGCACCATCGCGGGTTGTCCTTTACCCACGGCGACGTGAATGGAATGGATTTCTGGTCCAGCGATCCACTGGCGCGGCAGGACGCGAGGGTGAAGATCGCCCTCACTAAGGTCCACAGTGCAAAGGGTGGGAAGAAGGATGGCAAGATTGAAGCGAGCTTTGACTGGCTGGACAAAAGCGGCAAGCCGGTGCTTCATGAAGCGCGCACGATGAAATTCTATGCCGAGCCCGACCGCCGGACGCTCGATCTGGATATCAAGCTCACGGCTGCCACCGAGGTGAAGTTCGGGGATACCAAGGAGGGGAGTCTGGGCATCCGTCTCGCCGATGCGCTGGCCGAGCAGAAGGGCCGGGGCAATGGGAAGATGACCAATGCGGAAGGGGCCGAAGGAGAGAAAGCGGTATGGGGAAAACCCTCCCCCTGGGTGGACTATGGCGGGATGCTCGACGGGGAGCAAGTGGGGATTACAATCATGGATCACCCAAGCAATCCGCGGCATCCGACGCATTGGCACTCGCGGGCCTATGGGCTATTCGCCGCCAATATCTTCGGCATGCATGACTTCTATAACGACAAAAGCAAGGATGGGAGTCTGCAGTTGAAGAATGGGGAGACCTTGCGTTTCCGGTATCGGATTGTGATCCATCCGGGAGACGCCAAGGCCGCCGCCATCGCGGACGCCTATAAGAAATTTTCCGCGATAAAGTAAGCGGCTGTTCCCCCTCGGCGGTCATGCGGAAGGGGCTGCTTCGGTATCCTCCTGGGTGCGGAACTGAAGCTCGTGCAGTTCGGCGTACAGGCCGCCCGCGCTAAGCAACTCGTCATGGGTGCCGCTTTCGACGATCACGCCGTCCTTCACGGCAAAGATTACATCCGCCTTCCGGACCGTGGATAGCCGATGGGCAATCACGATCGAGGTTTTGCCTTCCATCAGCCGGTCCAGCGCTTCGAAGACCAGCTTTTCGGACGCCGCGTCGAGTCCGGAACTCGGTTCGTCGAGGATGAGAATCGGGGTGTTCCGAATTACAGCGCGGGCGATGGCGATGCGTTGCCGCTGGCCGCCGGAAAGGGTGACGCCGCGCTCGCCGATAATCGTATCGTAGCCTTGGGGAAGCTTGTCGATGAACTCATGGGCGTTGGCAAGCTCCGCCGCCTGGATGATTTCCGAGCGACGGGCGTCGGGTTTGCCGTACGCGATATTGCTCCATAGCGGTCCGTGGAACAGCACCGTTTCCTGCAGCACGAAGCTGATCTGCCGCCGCAGCGATTTCTGTTTGAAGAGCTTGATATCGTGGCCGTCAATTTTCACCACGCCGGACGTAGGGTCATAGAACCGGGGGATCAGACTGATGACCGTGGTTTTACCCGCTCCCGTCGGCCCCACCAGGGCGGCCGTCTGTCCGGGCTTAATTCGGAAGGATACATCGCGCAAAATGGGATGGTCCGGTTCGTAACTGAAGCCCACATGGTCGAATTCAATTTCGCCTTTGAGCGGAGGCGAATTTCTCGCCCCGGGTAAATCCTGCACCACGCTGTCGGATTCGAGAATCTCGCGAATCCGTTCATAGCCCACCACCGCCTTCGAATAGGCGTCGGTCATCTTCGAGAGCTCCTGCATGGGCTTATACATCTTGCCCAGGTACATGATGAAGACGATCAGCGACCCGGCGGAAAGCGTTCCGTCGAGTACCATCGTGGATCCGAACCAAAGCACCATGCTGGTACCGACGGCGATGATCACCGTAACCAGCGGGGACAATTTTGCTTTGAGGCTGCGGGCTTTCAGGGCAATTTCCACGGTCTCGAGGCTCTCGTCCTCGAGGCGTTTCTGTTCATATTCCTCGCGGGCGAACGCCTTCACCACCCGGATCGAGGAAAAGACCTCCTGGATCACGGAGACCATCTCGCCCTCTTTTTTCCGAACCTCGCGAGCGGCCTTCTTGATACGGCGGGTGTAGATATACACCAGCATGAAGAGCACCGGCGTCACGGAAAGCGCGATCAGGGTAAAGCGCCAGTTCATGTAGAACATGACGCCCACCATGCCGAACAGGGTGATGCTGTTAATCAGCACGTTCAGCAGACCGGAGGCGATGAAGCTCTGAATGGAATCGATGTCGCTGGTGGCGCGGCTGATGAGGTCTCCCGTACGGCTTTGATCGTGGTAGGCCAGCGAGAGCCGCTGCACGTGGAAATAAAGGGTCCGCCGCAGGTCGTGCATCACCCATTGGCCCACACTGTTGGTGAGATACTTCTCGGCATACGAGCACAAGGCGCCAAAGATGGCAATTACCAGCGCGGCAAGGGCGGCGAACTTCAGTACCGCGAGCTTGTCATTGCCCAGCAGGGAGGCAATCCAGGTTTCCAGCCAGCCATTGCTTTGCTTGGACTTGAGAACATTGTCGAAGACAATCTTCAGCGGCCACGGCTCGGCAAGGTTCGTAATGCCAACACCGATGACGGCCAACAGACCGAAGAAAAGCGCCGTCGAATGGGGCCTTAGCAGGTCGATGAGCTTCCAACGCTTCCGCGGGTTAAACTTTTTGTCCATGTGTGGCAATACCGGTCTGTGACAAATATGACACAACGCTATTCTCAGCGTTGTTTCGCCTTTTCAATCTGCTCGGCGGCATGGGGTTCCACCCGTAACGAGCTGTGCTGAGTTCGATAATAGAGGATCAACCCAAGCACGAGCAGCGCGGCGATGGCCCAAAAAAGCCTGAGGCTCATATCATCAGGATGCCATAGCCCTGAGCGGGCACGCAGTTTGTGTTGCTCGTGACACTGGCCGCTGCCCTTCCTGGCGCCCAATGGGGAGGCAACGGCCCGGCACAGCCCGGATTAAGTTACAGTAAGAATAGTTGGCGTAAAAGTTCAGGCGACTCTAGAAGGACCGATGCTAATCGAACAGCAGGCCGTGGCGTTGCTTACGGGTTGCCCCTGCGAGGCCTCCAATGAAATCTGACGTGAAGCCATACCGGATCCTGGTTGTGGAAGATAATCCCGCGGATGTCGAGCTGGTGCAGATGGCGCTTGAGCAGCACAAAGTTCCCGCACAGTTGGAAGTGGTTCGGGACGGAGAGGCTGCGATTGAACGGTTGCAGAGGACATCGCCGGAAACGGCCGGAATCGACCTGCTGCTACTCGATTTGAACCTGCCGCGGCACAACGGCCTCACCGTTCTTGAAAAATTCCGCGCGCAACCCCACCGCGCCTGCACGCCGGTCATCATCATGACTTCGGCCGAGTCCTCGACGCTTCCTCAACTGGCGCAATGGCTGGGAGCGAACCTCTATTTCCGCAAACCCATTAACCTGGACGAGTTTATGCAGCTCGGCTTCCTGGTACGCCATGTGCTGCAGCCTCTCGGCGACACGGAGTCCCAACGCAGCTCCTGAGAAGACGTCATTTCGCATTGGTCTCGTGATAAACTCACCTTTCCATGTTCCTGATTTCGATCGTGACGATTCTTATGCTGCCCGCGGCCGCGGCGGAGGACTGGACCCGCTTTCGTGGCGCGAACGGTTCCGGAGTGTCGGCATCCAAAGGCTTCCCGGCCGAGCTCGGCAAGAATAAGAACGTCCTCTGGCGATCGCCGGTGCGTCCGGGAAAGTCCTCACCGGTGCTCACGTCCCGCCACGTGTTCCTCACCGGTTTTGAAGACGGGAAGCTTTACACGCAGTGCTTTGATCGCAAGACGGGGAAGCTGCTGTGGGAACGCAGCGTGGATAAGAGCCGGAGCGAAGTGGCGCATCAACTCAATCATGAGGCCGCCATCACGCCGGTGACGGACGGAGAGAACGTATACGTCCTGTTCAAGGACTACGGATTCGTCTCCTACGATGCGGCGGGCAATCTCCGCTGGAAGTCACCGCTTGCCCAGTTCAGCAACACGATGGGGGCGGCCGCGTCTCCGATCCTCGCGGGCGACTATGTCGTCCTTTTGGCCGATCAAACGGAGGGCGCGTTTATTGCAGCCTATGACAAGAGAAATGGAGAGTTGCGCTGGCGTACGGCGCGCGAGGAGTCCGAGGCTTGGGGCACTCCGCTTGTCTATCATCCTTCCGCAGGAGAAGCGCAGATCCTCACGACCGGACGGGGCCAGTTCGGCAGCCATCGGCTAAAGGATGGGAAACGGCTCGCGACGCTGCATGGATTGCCTATCGCTATTGTCGGCAGTCCGATTCTGGCGAATGGCAATTTATATGTTCAGGGTTACGGTAATGATGCTCCGGCGCCTTTCTCGCAACGGCTGGAGAAACTGGATAAAAACCACGACGGGAAGCTTTCGCCGGATGAATATGGCAACGATGCCTTCCTGACCGGAATCGCGAAGTATAAAGGCAACCGCGACATGATCCTGACCGAAGATGAATGGAAAGAGAAGCAGCTCGAGGTGCTGGGCCCGAACTGCCTGATCGGCTTTCGGTTGGAAGCGTCGGGGCCGCCGCGCGAGCTTTGGAGGTATGAGAAGAGCTTTACGGGCGTCATTCCAACCCCTCTTTTGTATGAGGATGTGCTCTATTTTGTGAAGAACGGCGGTATCTTTACGGCGTTAGAGCCACACACCGGCAAAGCCCTGAAGGCGGGGCGCCTGCCGGGCGCCGTGGGCGGCTATTCCTCCTCACCCGTAGCCGCGGATGGCAAGATCTATCTCGCCAGCGAGGACGGAAACGTGTCCGTGCTGCGAGCCGGAAAGGACTGGGAGGTCGTTTCGGTGAATGATTTCGGCGAGGGTTGTTATGCGACTCCGGCGCTCTCCGAGGGCAATGTATATTTGCGAACGGATCGCGCTTTATACCGCTTCGGCTCGACGGGGCGCTAACCCCGGCCGGCGGCCGTTAATCGTTGAACATGCCTTCGTAGAGCGGGGAACTGAGATAGCGTTCGCCGGAATCAGGCAGCACAACGACGATTGTTTTTCCGTGGAATTCCGGAAGCTTGGCTATTCTTGCGGCCGCCGCCGCCGCCGCGCCGCAGGAGATTCCACTAAGGATTCCTTCTTCGCGGCCGAGCCGCCGGGCCATTTCGATGGACTCCTCGTTGGTTACCAATTCCACGCGATCCACCATGGACAAATCCAGCGTGCCGGGGATGAAGCCGGCTCCGATTCCCTGAATCTTATGCGGTCCGGGCTTGGGTGCTTCTCCTCGCAGCGTCTGCGAAATGACAGGACTGGCGGTCGGCTCTACCCCGACCGAGAGCAGCTTCCGGCCTTTCTCGTTCTTGATGTAGCGCGAGACGCCGGTGATGGTGCCACCGGTGCCGACGCCGGATATAAGGATATCGATCTGACCCGCGGTATCCTGCCAAATTTCCGGACCGGTAGTTGTAAAATGTACCTCGGGATTGGCCGGGTTTTTGAACTGCTGTAGAAGCACGTAACGCTCCGGATCCGAATTGAGAATCTGCTCGGCCTTGGAAATCGCTCCCCGCATGCCGTCCCCCCCGGGCGTAAGGACCAGTTTCGCTCCCAGCGCCTTGAGGACCTTGCGGCGCTCCACGGACATGGTTTCCGGCATGGTCAGCGTAATGGCATAGCCGCGGGCGGCGGCGACGAAAGCGAGTGCGATGCCGGTATTCCCGCTGGTAGGTTCAATCAGCTCTTTCCCCGGTTTCAAAGAGCCACGTTTTTCGGCGTCCCAAATCATGGCTGCGCCGATGCGGTCCTTCACCGAATAGGCGGGATTACGGCCCTCGATCTTCGCCAGAACCGTGGCGGGGGCTCCGTCGGTGACGCGTGTCAATTTCACCAGAGGGGTTCGGCCAATGCTCAGGGAATTGTCGTTAAAGATCACGGTCTCTCCTTAGATTTCCCAGTTGGGAACGTATTTGGTTTGCTTGTCAAGCCATTTGCGGCTGAGTTCGCCAAAGCTGGTCTGATCGACCACCGAAGAGACAGCCTCGTTGACGCGGCGCCACATCTCCGCGAATGGCGTGTCGGCATTCCCGCGGTCGGCGGCGACACGGCTCCGGGCTCCGTCCACGTAGTTCATTACCTCACCCACCATGATGTTATCGGGGGAGCGCGACAAGAGGTAGCCGCCCTCGGCTCCACGGCGCGATTCCACGAAACCGCCCTGTTTGAGCGAGGCGAGAATCAACTCCAGGAATTTTTGGGGGATCTTCTGTCTGGCGGCGATGTCGGCGATACGGACGGGCTCGCCCGCGGGCTGCATGGAAAGATCCAGAATCGCTTGAATCGCGTAATCCGCTTTGACGGAGATATTCATCTAAAGTTCAATTCTACCGGACTACCTGGCCCCCGCCGGTGGATGTACGATTACGGTCGGCACCGGTCCATCCACTTCTTCGATGCGCAGGGTCAGGCTCCGGCGCGAGTTGACCATAGATTCGGGAAGCTCGAAACGCACTGCCACCATCCGGTCCAACGACTGCCGGGGCTTCAGCTTTTCCCGCATGCGCAGGGTGTCATTGTACTTCGGGCTGAGGGCGGGATAGTATTCCATCAGCCGTTTGGCATCCACATCGGCGATGACGATGCCCTCCGCCGTCTTGCCGCCGATATCCAGAGTGACATCCACTTTACGCACCTGATAGAGATAATCGGCCGGATTGAAGACGCGGAAATCGATCACCATCGCCGATGCCTGCTCTTCCAATGCCTGGGTGCGCACCTTTTGGATCTGCACATCCAGAATGAGCCGGGAGCCGCGATTGAACCACAGGACAGCCACCGCGGCGACCGTGACAAGCGTCACACCGACGGCAACGGAGATCAGCATTTCGCGGCGCATGGGCACGGGTTAATCTTCGCTCGAGAAGATACCTCCCAGCGCTCCCAGCGGACTTCGCTCATCGCCTCCCATGCGGGAGGGCGCCAGTTCCCGGCGCATTTTTTCCAGGGTCATGCTCTGTACAATCACTTTACCAGGGCCGGTGAGCGTGGTGAGAAAAACGCCTTCCCCGCCGAAGATAGCCTTCTTAACCGAGCCCACAAACTGAATGTCGTAATGGACGCTTTCTTCAAAGCCAACCACGCATCCGGTATCTACCTGGAGCGACTCGCCCGGAGCCAGACTGAACTCGATATGGTCTCCGCCGGCGTGGATAAAGCACAGACCCGGTCCGGTCAATTTTTCCAGGATGAAGCCTTCGCCGCCAAAGAAGCCGGCGCCCAGTTTCTTAACGAACGCGATGTTTAACTGAACGGTTGTCTGGGCACAGAGAAAGCTGTCGCGCTGCACCATCCAGCTCTGACCGGGCGGCAGGTCGATGGGTTGGATACGGCCGGGATAATTGCCTGCAAAGCCCACTTCGCCTCCCGCGGCGGCACGAAAATAGGTGAGGAACAGGGACTCTCCCATGACCTTTCGTTTAATGGCTCCCCAGATTTTCTGACCCAGAGAATCTCCGATCATCCTGGTTTCCCAGGTCACCGCGGGAGTCTTGTACAGCATCTTGCCGGCTTCGGCGTACACTTCCTGGCCGGGCCGGAGCTTCAGCCGGGCGACCTGAAGATTATCGCCGTGAATGGAATATTCCAAAGGCTCGGCGGAAGCGGGCAGGGACGGCGCTGGTATCGCGGGAGCGCCAGCGGCGGCAGCGGTTCCGATGGCCGCGCCGCAGGTGGGGCAGAAACGCGTCGCATCACTTACCTGACTGCCGCAGGAGGTGCAAAAAGGCATAAGGGTGGGTCTCCGAATCTCCTATCTTACAATGGAGGCAAGGATCTACATGGGCTCAAGAAGTATCGTAGCCGCTCTGGTTGCGTGTGTAACGCTAGAGACATCGCTTCCGGCACGGGAACCGCAGGTGATCTGCGGCGCTGAGCGCGGCACCGTCAAAGAGGAACTCTTTCTCCACCAGCAATCGATGAATACCAGACGCAAGCTTGGCTTGCGCACGGCGGCCGGACCGGTAGGGAAAGACATTGGCGACATCGCGATCCTTTACGACTCCGGCGGCGTGGTGGCGCGCCGCAATCCGATCAACCTTGCCTCAAAGGGTATAACGTTTACTCCCGCGGCGGGGTTCGTCCGATATCGCTTTACGACCGGAGAAATGGTCTATGACGAAGCTGCCGCCGGCGGCGGTACGCTGCTCGCCGGTCTCGGGGATGACGATACGCGGCGGGTCAGCCTGCCGTTCCCATTTCCCTTCTTCGGAGCGCGTTACGCGGAGATATGGGTCAACTCGGATGGCAACATCAGTTTTACGGAAGGGGATGCGAATCCGGCTACGAAGACGATAGGTCTGCTTTCCGGCGGGCCGCCGCGAATTGCGCCTCTTTTCTCCGATCTCGACCCTTCCCGGTCTGTGAAAGGCGTGATGGTGTTTGCGGAAGCCGCCAAGGTGGTAGTGACGTGGCTGGAGGTTCCGGAGTTCGGTGGAGGGCGCCCGCAGACCTTCCAGGTGCGGCTCTATCCCGATGGACATTTCGAGTTTGCGTATCCGGTTGCATCGGCGCGGGAAGCCGTCACCGGTATTTCTCCAGGCCGGCCGGCGGGGGTGACTGAGCTGGTTTCGTTTAGCCAAGGCAGCTCTTCCGATTTTTTCGCCACCGTGGCCGAGCGTTTTACCAATAGCGACGCCTTGGACACGGTGCTGCTTGCCCAGAGGTTCTATCAGGCGCACGAAGATGCCTACGATTATTTGGCCGTCTACAACACCCTTGGGATTGCCGCGCGAAGCTTTGCGGTGGCAACCGAACTTTCCGTTCGCACTACGCGGCGGGCGGGTTTTGGCGACACGGTGGTGGATATCGGAGCGCAGTATGGATCCGCGAACCGGCTGCAGGCCATGCTGAATATGGGACCGCTGACGAATTATCCGCGTGACCCCAACGCTCCGGTAGCGTCGCGGGCCGGCTCAGGCGACACGCCGCTGACGATTCTTGCTCATGAAACCGGCCACCTTTTTCTAGCGCTGGCGAGCGTACGGGACGAAGGGAATTCCCAGGCGCGGCCGATGCTGGGGGCGGCGCTGGCGCATTGGAGTTTCAACTTCGATTCCGATGCGTCGTTTTTGGAGGGCAATAGAATTCGGGACAACGGCGAGAACACCAGTCCCCGATTCACGACGGCAGCAACGGTGGAGCACTACTCGCCGCTGGATCAATATCTGATGGGATTTCGCGCGCCGGAGGAAGTGCCCGCGGTGTTCCTGGCGCGGCGTACCGGCATCGCCAATGACCGGCTGCCGCAAGCGGGCGTCTCCTTCAACGGCGACAGGCAGAACGTCACCGTGGACGATATTATCGCCGCGGAAGGACGCCGCTCGCCGGACCACACGGTGGCCCAACGGCACTTCCGGACCGCCATGATTCTGGTGGTTCCCGATGGGACGGAGCCATCCGCCGACGATCTGGCTCAGATCGACACCCTGCGCAGTTCCTTCGAGGGATTTTATCAGCGCGCGGCGTCCGATCGTGCCTTCGTGGAGACGTCGCTGAAAAGGAATCTGGCGCTCTCGATATGGCCGGCGGCGGGGATGGTGCAAGGGTCCACTGTGAATGTCACTGTGTCGCTGGATTCGGCGGCGGCGTCCGATCTGACGGTGTCCTTGAAAACGAGGATGGGTGTGGCTACGATGCCCGCAAGCGTAATGATTCCAGCGGGATCGAGACAGGTCTCCTTTGCGATTCGGGGATTGCGGGCGGGGGTGGAGGAGATCGCCGCTGAACCGGGCGACACGCGGTACCGGGGCGATCGCGCGCGGCTTCAGGTAGCCGCGTCCGCTTCGAATGTGAAGTTGGAAGTGGTGGGCGGCGCCGGGCAGGTGGCGAACCCCGGCGTGGTGTTGGCAGGGCAGATCGAGATTCGGGCGACCGACATAAATCTGATACCTTATCCGGGATTGTTGGTTCGGGCGGCGGTGACTGCGCCCGGGTCGGTGGCTCCCGGGAATGCTGTGACGGACGGGAATGGGATCGCACGATTCCGATGGACCCCCGGCAATGGGACGAGCAATGAATTGCGCGCAAGTGTGGATGGCAGCCTCGACGCGGTTACCGTAACAGCGCTGGGGCGTCCGGCTTTTACAGCCACGTCTGTGTTGAACGCCGCATCCTATGCGCCCGGTGTTACCCCTGGCGCTCTTTCCGTCATCTTCGGAATGAATCTTGCGGGTGGGCGCCGGGGGGAGTCGGCCGCGGTTCCGTGGCCGATGGAATTGGCTGGTGTACAGGTGACGATGAACGGCCTGCCGTGCGCGGTTTACTCGGTGAGCGACGGACAGATCAATGTATTGGCGCCTCGGGACCTTTCGGGAGATGGGGTGGATATCACGGTGACATCCGCGTTGGGAAGCTCGATGGTGCGCGTGCCGCTGCTGGGTGTTTCTCCCGGACTATTCTTCAACACGGAAACGGGAGAGGCGGCCGTGCTGGTAGCCGGCATTGGACTCCCGACGTCGGTGCGGCCGGCGGCGGCGGGCGAGTATCTCGAAATATACGCCACCGGCCTCGGAGCGGTGCAGGTTTCGCCCTTTTTGGGGCTGGAGGAAACGGTGCGGAGGCCTGTTGTTACGTTGGGCGGCGTGGGGCTGGAGGTGTCGTTTAGCGGGTTGTCGCCTGCTGTGCCGGGTTTGTACCAGATCAACGCGCGGGTGCCAGTGGGTCTGCCGGCGGGTAAGACGAAGCTGCGAATTGTCATGGATGGTGTTGTCGGTAACGAGGCTGATGTGACGTTGCGATAGGATCCGATGTGGACAGCACCCGCGCAAGCGAGGCGCGTCGCAGGACCGGAAGGACCGAAGGGTTTCTTGTTGTCCGGCCCCGCCCGAGAGACCTGTCTCGGCGGTCGCCCTTGGTCTGACGTTCGTCCAGGCATCACTCGTACCGCAACGCTTCAATGGGGTCAATCCTCGAAGCCTTCACCGCCGGATAAACGCCAAACACCACGCCCGTTGCCATCGAGACCGCAAACGCGATTACGACCGAGGAAGGAGTCACGATCGTTTTCCATTCCGCCGCGCGGGCGATCAATTCGGAAAGAAAAAACCCGAAGCCGATTCCTAACAATCCGCCTCCTACGGAGATCACCACGCTTTCCGTAAGAAACTGGCGCACGATGTCGGCGCGGCGCGCTCCCGTGGCCCGGCGAATGCCGATTTCGCGAGTACGCTCCATCACCGTAGCCAGGACGATGTTCATGATGCCGATGCCGCCCACCAGCAAAGAAATCGCGGCGATGGCCACCATGACGTACGTAAAGATCATCTGCGTGCGCTGCTGCTGCGCGAGCAGGGCAGCGGGGATCGTGACGGTAAAGTCCTGCGTACTCCGGTGAGTGGAATTGAGGACCGCGATCACTACCTTGGCGGTTTCCACACTGTTGGCGCCGGCCTTCAAACGGATATCGATGCCGTCGATCTCATCCTTTAAAAAGCTGCTCTGATCCCAGAAGCGATACTGAAAGGTGTTCAGCGGCGTGTAAATTACGTTGTTGCGATCTTCCAGCCGGGGTCCGCTGCTTTGTCCCTGTCCCGCCAGCCGCTCGCCAAGCACCCCCACCACTTCGAGCCAGGTGTCGTTCACCTTTATGAACCTTCCCACCGCCGAGCCATAACCGAGCAGGGCGACTTTAGCGGCAGCGCCCAGCACGCAGACAGGCGCACTGGCTTCCTGGTCGCGATCCAGAAAGAACGCGCCCTCCACCGGATGCAGACCGTGAATCACGGCGTAAGCGGGGCGCACGCCATAAAGCTCCGGGGTGTCGCCCGGGGGCTTCGGCAACAGACGCGCGGGATGCAGGGTGCGCCGGGGCGAGAGGACCTCCAGCGTTTCGACGTTTGATTCCAGAATTCGCACGTCGCGATCGGTGAGTCCCGGCGAGGCCCGGCGCCGCTGCTGCATCTCCTCGCGGCTCACGGCGGGCCGCGAGTCGATCAATACATTGCGCACTCCCAATTGCTCGATAAAACGCAGCGATTCCTCGCGCGCCCCGGCTCCGATGGCAAGCATGCCGATTACGCTGCCGACGCCGAAAATGATGCCCAGCGCGGTGAGAAAGGTACGGGTTTTCTGGGCGCGCAAATTGGAGAACGCCATGAGAAGATCGAGGAACAAATGACGAAGTCCGGGCATAGGGCGCTACTGGGGGAGAGCCTGCATGGCATTGCCCTTCTTATCCTTGCCGCCGGCGGAATCCTTCTGATCGGGACTGGCAAGAGCCACCAACTGCCCTTGCCGGATCCCGGTAAGCACGACCTGGCTTTCGCTGCGGCGCACCAGTTTCACATCCTGCGGGGTGAAGCCGGAGCGGGTTTTTAAATACACGAACGTGCGGCCGTCGCTTTCAAACAATGCCTGGGCGGGAATCCAAAGTGCATCGGCAATTTTTTCGGTGGTGATGGTGATCACCACGCTCATTCCCGGACGCAGCTCCGGAGCCGGAGACTCGAGCGATAACTTGGTTTCGAACCGCCTGTCCCACGGCGGGCCGACAGTGCCGCCGAGGTTTTTCACTTTTCCCTGGAAGGTGCGTCCAGGCAAGGCGATCACCCGGATCGACGCGCTTTGATGCAAGGCAAGGTGGCCGCGGTCGGTCTCGGCGAGACGCGCGGTTACCTCCCAGCTTGTAAGATCGGGGATTTGCGCCACGCCCATTCCGGGGCGAACGGTGTCGCCCACCTGCAGATCGGGAAAGCGCATCCCGTCAAACCACATGTTGTTGTTCATGTTGGGCAGGATGGAAAGGTAGCCTTTCGTTTTGGCGCGCAGCGTCATGGATTCGATGTTTTTGCGGGCGGTGCCGGCCAGCGCCTGCGCTTTGGAACGGGCCGCTTCCTGAATGGCGACTCCAGCGGCGGCGGTGGCTTTGCGGCTGCCCAGGTCGCTTTCCAACTGGCGTAGATTGTCGCGCGCCGCCTCCAGGGCGATCTCATTCTGCCGCGCCATAATTTTCGAAATCAGCTCATTGCGGCGGCATTCCAGTTCAGCCAGCTTCACATCAGACTTGGCTTTCAGCAGGGCGAAGCGGTCTTCTTCGGCGCGCGAATCGGCGTTGGCCTGTGCTTCGAGCAGCTTTTGTTCCGCTTCGGCCAGATCCGCGTCCGCCTCCCGCAGTTTGTACTCTTGCTCGGTCGTGTCGAAGCGGGCTACTGGATCGCCCTCCTGTACCAAGTCGCCAGGCTTGGGGAGCGCCGTGATAATGAGTTCGGAAGTACCGATCATTGGCGCGGTGAGGGTCTGCGAGTTGCCGCCTTGCAAGTCCCCTTTGGCGATGACGGTGAAGATTACTGTGCCGCGCTTCACGGAGGTGGAAGGAACCGCTGCCGCGGGCGCAGGTTGGGCAATCCGGTAGATGTGAAGGAAGCCGTAACCGAGGCTGGTGAAGATGGCGGCTAGAATTACGGTGAGGGAGAGCCAGCGTTTCATGGCCTAGCCTCCGGCTCCACCAGCGTTACTGTGGCGCCGGCGGAGAGGCCCCGGACGGCCACTTCATCCACGTTGCGCGCCAGTACCTCGACCCATACCGGCCGGTAGCCGCCCGGATGCGCGACGTACACCACAGGCCTGCCGGCTCTGGTGAACAGCGCCTTGGAGGGAACGCTGATCGCATCGGGAAGCCGGTCGACAATGATATCGAGCCGTCCATTCATACCAGGCCGCAGCCGCGGATCGGCTTCTTTCAAACGCGCGGCGCCGCGGAAGTTCCGGGTAGGCGGCCATTCGAAGTTCTGTTCGGTAAGCGGCGAAATGGCGTCCAGCGCGCCGCTGTATGTCTTTTCCGGGAAAGGGTCGACCATGATCCGCACTT
>DATLCW010000169.1:0-29891 GCA_035526195.1 Bryobacteraceae bacterium | reverse complement strand
GACGATTCCTCCGGTGGCTCCGTCGGCGGCCAGCTATAGCCGCTTGGGTCCGCTGGGGGGCGACAATGCGGGATGGCCCTTTGGGGGACGGCGCATTGGCGATGACGTGGTGGATATCGGTCTCCGCGCTACTGCTGGCGTTCTGGTGACGGGCTTTGGAGCCGCACCGAACACGCAGCTCGGCGATGGCATCAATTCCAATGATCTGCCGTACCTCGATCGTTTTCCGTTCCATGCTCCTCCGCATGCGGGCTTCCTGCACAGCGGCGCGGAAGGCACCAACGGACGGGGAATAAGGACTCAGTAATTCCCGCGGGCGCCAATCGTCATGTTGAATATTGGCGCCCATCTTCACTTTCAGCAAGAGAGGCATTTATGAAATCGATTCTGCTTGTCCTGGCATTTTCATCCGCGATTTCTGCGCAAAGCATCGAACCCGGCCGTCTGACGTCCGCCTTGAAAGATCGCGCGATGGCCGATCAGATCGCCCGTATGAAGACGGACGACCGCATCGCGGTGTATCAGGCGCTCACCACTCACAAAGCTGAAAATCTCCGTTATCAGAATCTGATGGCCGCGGCGTACATCCAGAAGATGCGGGAAACCTCGGACAGCGCTTATCTGGAGCGTGCGGCGAAGATTCTCGACGGCGTGCTCGCGCAGGAAGGCAGCAATTACCAAGCCTTGCGCTTGCGCAGCCAGGTGGATCTGGAGCGGCACAATTTCGCCAAGGTGGCGGAGCACTCGCGCGAATTGATCCGCCTTGCTCCCGACGATCCGTGGAACTGGGGCGTGCTGGGCGACGCGTTGATGGAGCTTGGAGATTATGGGCCGGCCGCGGAGGCCTATCAGAAAATGATCACGCTTCGTCCCGACCTCGCCAGTTACAATCGCGCTTCCTATTACCGGTTTGTGGCGGGCGATGCGGCAGGTGCGATCACCGTGATGAAGCAGGCCATCTCTGCCGGCAGCCGCTCTCCGGAGAATGTCGCATGGTGCCTGGTCGATTTGGGCAATCTTTATTTCAAGACCGGAAAACTGGGTGAGGCTTCCGATGCTTTTAGCGCTGCCCTGAGGGCGTTCCCTCAGTATCATCCGGCGCATTATGGGCTGGGCCGGGTCTACGCCGCACAAGGGCAGACCAGGACCGCGGTGGAGAGTTTGAAGCGGGCGCAGGCTGCTGTGCCGCTGGTGGAATACGCTGCCGCCCTTGAGGATCTTTACACCGCCGAAGGCTTGCAGGAGGACGCCCGCAAGCAGCGCGAGCTGATCGAGATGCTGGACAATTTGGAGCAAGCCAACAAGCAGACAGCCAACCGCAATCTCGCATTGGTTTACGCCGATCATGACCGTAAGCTTGACCGCGCCCTCGAACTTGCCGAGGCGGAGTTAAAGGTTCGCAAGGACATTTACACCTACGATGCGTTGGCCTGGGTGCTGTACAAGAACAAAAAGTACGGCGAGGCTGCAAAAGCGATGAACATCGCAATGCAGATGGGGACGCCGGAACCGCTCTTTTACTACCACGCGGGGATGATCGCTGCCGCACTGGGTAACAAAGCCGATGCGCGCATGCATCTCGAACGGGCTCTGGCCCTGAATCCCAGGTTCGATCTCCGGCAGGGGGCCATAGCGGCTTCCGCTTTAAGGGAGGCTCGTCAATGAAACGTTGCACCTTGTTCCTGTTCTCGGTTTCGCTGTTACCCGCGGCGGAGGATGCGCTGGGCCGCATGTGGAATGAGAAGCTGACCTACGCGCAACGCAACGACGCCTGCTTCGAGCTGCACAACAATCGTTCGCCCGCGGTGATTGCGGCATTGCGGCGGGCGCTGGCGAATGAGCAATTGCGCGCCTGTGCCGCCCGCCAATTGCGCGAGACGGGCGCGGTAGAGGAACTGAAGAGTGCGCTGGCGGATCCCGATGCCGACGTGCGAGTGGCCGCAGTCAGAGAATTAGGCGCGATGAGGCGGCTGGAATTCGCCCCGGCGCTCGCCCGGATGGCACTGGATGCCCATGCGCTTGTCGCCGTCAACGCGGTGAACGCGCTTGGTCAAATCGAGGACCGGGCCGTGACGCCGTACCTGCTGGAAATCGCGGGCAAGGGGAATATGGCTGGAGTGGCGGCATTTGGGCAGGCCTCGCGGTTTGGCGATCCGGCACTGCTTCCGATTGCCAGAAAGCATCTCAAAGCAGGCGATGTGGCGGCGCGGGTCATCGCCGTCCGCGTAGTTGGAGAAATGGGCGATGCCTCCGACATCCCGCTGTTGCGAGAGATGGCCGCCAAGGCCGAACCACTCACCCAGCGCGGCCGGGGGTTTGGATTGATGCCGGCCATCGATTTGGCCCGAGTCGCTCAGAACGCTCTTGAAAGAATCGAAGCACGGACAAGCCCCAGATAGGGCGGTGGCACTCCGGTTTATTGCCATAATGAATGCGGAGGAATCGCGTATGCTGGCTGAGGCTCCATCCGCCCTTGAAAAAGAATTCAATCCCTGGCTGGCTGCCGAGACCAGGTTCAACGAGGCGGCGGGGCGGTTGGGCTTAGACGAGGGGATTTGCAAGGTGTTGAAGGCCCCCGCGCGCGAGATTTGTGTCCATATTCCGGTGCTTCTGGATGACGGCCGCATCGAGGTGTTCACCGGTTACCGGGTGCAGCATTCCATCGCCCGCGGCCCGGGAAAGGGCGGGATCCGGTTCGCTCCCGACGTCACTTTGGATGAAGTGCGCGCCCTCGCCTCCTGGATGACTTGGAAGTGCGCCGTGGTCAACATCCCGTTCGGGGGCGCCAAGGGTGGAGTCGTTTGCGATCCAACCGTGCTAAGCATGGCGGAACTGGAGCGCATCACGCGCCGCTACACCGCCGAGATCATCGAGTTCATCGGCCCGGAACGGGATGTGCCGGCGCCCGATATGAATACCAATGAGCAGACCATGGCCTGGATCATGGATACCTACTCGATGCACCACCGCCAGACCGTCACCGCAGTGGTGACCGGCAAACCCATTAATCTCGGCGGCTCGCGCGGCCGGGCGGAGGCGACGGGACGGGGCTGCATGATCGTCTCGCTGCAGGCACTGAAGCGCTTCGGCATGGAGCCGGCAGAAGCCCGGGTGGTGATCCAGGGTTTCGGCAACGTCGGCGGCATGGCGGCCAAACTCATGGCGCGTGCCGGATTCAAGATCATCGCGATTATTGAATACGACGGAGCCGTGCATAACCCGAACGGGCTCGATATCGAGGCGCTGATGGCGCACAAGATTGACTCGGGATCGGTGCTCGATTTCCCCGAAGCGCAGAATATGGATCGCGAGGAAGCGCTGTTTCTCGAATGCGAAATCCTGCTGCCGGCGGCCAAGGAAAACGTGATTCACTCGCAAAACGCCGGCCGGCTGCGGACGAAAATTCTGTGTGAAGGCGCCAACGGGCCCACCACGGCCGCGGCCGACCGGATTCTTGCGGAGCAGAAAATTTTTGTGATTCCAGACATTCTGGCAAATGCCGGCGGGGTCACCGTCTCCTATTTTGAATGGGTACAGGACCGGCAGGGCTTTTTCTGGAATGAGCAACTGGTGAATGAGCGGCTGGAAGAGATCATGGTCAACAGCTTCCAGGACGTAACCCGCTACGGCGAGAACCACAGCGTGGATAACCGTACCGCGGCGTATATGCTGGCGCTGGATCGGGTGGCATTCGCCATCAAGCTGCGAGGAATTTACGCGTAACGGTGCGTCATGAGCGGTGAGCCCTCCACGCCGCTGATGCGGCAGTATCATGCTTTAAAGCAGCAGGCGCCTAATGCCCTGTTGTTGTTCCGGCTGGGTGATTTCTACGAGATGTTTTTCGAGGATGCGATCACCGGAGCGAGGGAGTTGGAGATCACGCTCACCAGCCGCAACAAAGAGAAGGGCGAACCGATTCCGATGTGCGGCGTACCGCATCATGCCGCCGAGGCGTATCTGGCGAAGCTGATTCAGAAGGGTTACAGGGTTGCCATTTGTGAGCAGACGGAGGATCCGCGTTTTGCCAAAAAGCTGGTGAAGCGCGAGATCACGCGGGTGGTGACGCCCGGCACCACGACCGAATCCGGAGTGTTGCGATCGAAGGAAAACAACTACCTGGCCGCCTTGCTGGTGAAGGACGGAGTGGCAGGCCTCGCGTACATCGATGTCTCTACCGGCGAGTTTCGCGCGACCGAAGTCCCTGGACAGGAGTCCGCGGGTGCGATCGAGGCGTTGAATCCGCGGGAGATCCTGTATCCCGATGGCACAGCGGCTCCGAACGTTCAGGGCAAGTACTGCATGACGCCGGTGGATGCCTGGGTCTTCGGAGCCGAGTACGCGGACCGTTCCCTGAAAGAGCATTTTCGCCTGCTCAGCCTGGATGGCTGTGGTCTCGGCGGGCGCTTCCTGGCGGTGGGCGCCGCCAGCGCGATCCTGCACTATGCGCGGGAGACGCAGAAATCGGCGCTCGATCACCTGGACCGCCCCAACTGGTACGATCGCATCGATTCGCTGATTCTTGACGCCTCCACGGTGCGCAACCTCGAACTGATCGAACCGCTATTCGCCGATGGATTGAAGGAGGGCACGCTCATCCACGTGTTGGATGAATCGCTGACGGGCATGGGTGCGCGGCTGCTGCGCCGCCGTCTGCTGCGTCCGGCGCTGGAGCGAACGGAGATCGAAGCAAGGCTGGATAGCGTGGCGGCACTGCTCGCGTCCAGCATCGAACGCTCCGAGATTCGCAAAATACTGGCGGGCATTCTCGACCTCGAGCGGCTATTGTCCAAAGTCATCATTGGTACGGCGAATCCACGGGAAATGCGGGCGCTGGGCGTCTCGCTGATGAAGGTGCCGCAGCTCCGCCGCGGTTGCGCCGGGTTCACCGGGCGGCTGGCTGAAATAGGGGCCCGGCTCGATGACGTGGCTGAGGTCCGCGACGCCATTCTTTCGGCATTATCGGATGAACCGCCGGTGAGCGCGGTGGATGGCGGCGTGATTCGGGAAGGGTTCCACGCTCCACTCGATGAGCTGCGGGATATTTCGCGTAACAGCAAACAGTACATCGCCGCGATCGAAGCGCGGGAGCGCACGCGCACCGCCATCTCGTCGCTCAAGGTGAGATTCAACAATGTCTTCGGGTATTACATTGAGATCTCGAAAGCCAACATGCATTTGGCCCCGTCCGATTACGAGCGTAAGCAGACGCTGGTAAACGCGGAAAGATTCACGACTCCCGAACTTAAGGAGCTGGAGGTAAAGATTCTGGAAGCGGAAGAACGCATGCTGGCCATCGAGAAGGATCTTTTCTCGCAACTGCGCGCGCAAGCGGCGGCGGAGGCTTCGCGAATACGCGTCACCGCCGCGGCGATCGCGGAACTGGATGTTTCGGCGGCGCTGGCCCAGGTGGCCGCCGAGAACCGGTATACGCGTCCCGCGTTCTCGGAAACCGGCCTGATGCACGTCGTGGCGGGCAGGCATCCGGTCATCGAGAAGCTGACCGAGCGCGACGCCATACGCTTCATCCCGAATGACATCTTCCTCGATCCGGCCGGCAGGCACATCGCCATCATCACCGGGCCCAACATGGGTGGGAAGTCGACTTATCTCCGACAGGCGGCGCTGCTCATCGTGTTAGCGCAAATGGGTTCGTTTGTGCCGGCTGAGTCCGCGACGTTGCCGCTTACCGATCGCGTGTATACGAGGGTGGGCGCATCCGACAACCTGGCTCGCGGACGTTCTACTTTTATGGTGGAGATGACGGAAACCGCGGCAATCCTGAATACGGCGACGGCGGCAAGCTTCCTGGTGCTCGATGAGGTTGGGCGAGGCACGGCAACCTTCGACGGCATGTCGCTGGCGTGGGCCGTAATCGAGCATATTCACGACCGGATCCATGCGAAAACGCTGTTTGCCACGCACTATCATGAACTGACCGAGCTGAGCGATCTGATGGAGGGAGTGGCCAATCTGCAGGTGGCGGTGAAGGAATCGGGCGAACAGATTATTTTCCTGCGCAAGGTGATGCCCGGAAGCGCCGATAAGAGTTACGGGATTGAAGTAGCGCGGCTGGCGGCGCTGCCGCGCGGGGTGATCAAACGGGCCAGGGAAATTCTCGCCCTGCACGAGAAAACTGAGCACGCGATGAGCGGGGAATTGAGCCCCAAAGCGCGCCAGGCTCCGATGCAGATCCAATTGTTTGAGCCCGTTAATTACCGGATGGCGGACCGTATCCGCTCCCTCAATCTCGATGAGCTGCGGCCCATTGAAGCACTACAACTGCTCGCGGAGCTGCAAAAGGAGCTAAGGCGCCCTTGATAGTGGCAGGCATCATGAGTGGGACTTCTCTGGATGGCATCGACGCCGCCGTGGTCGAGATTACCGGCAGGGGTTGGGACAAGAAAGTGCGCACCCTGGCCCATGGCACTACGCCCTATCCGCGCGCCATGCGGACCGCGCTCCTCGAGGTTTCCAATTGTGAAACCCATACGTCGAAGATCGGGCTGCTTCATTTCCTGCTGCCGGAATTGTATGCGAAGGCCGTTCGCGCTCTCTGCCAAAAGTCCAAGATCGCGCTGAGTTCCATTGAACTGGCAGGCTGCCATGGCCAAACGATTCTGCACATGGGCGCCCGCTCGCGGTTCCTGGGACGCCAAGTCAATTGCACGTTGCAAATCGGGGACGGGAGCGTGCTGGCGGAGCTTCTTAAGATGCCGGTAGTGAGCGATTTCCGGCCGCGCGATATGGCCGCGGGCGGGCAAGGCGCTCCGCTGGTCCCCTATGTCGATTACCTGCTGTTGCGCGACAAAAAGCGCGGCCGGGTGGCGTTGAATATTGGAGGCATTGCGAATCTCACGGCGATCCCCGCGGGCGCCGGCCCGGCAGCAGTTTTGGCGTTCGACACCGGACCGGGCAATATGCTGATGGATCAACTGGCCGCACACTACAGCGGCGGCGCCCGGCGCTACGATCGCGGCGGCCGGATGGCGGCGCGCGGCCAGGTCAACGCCTCGCTGCTGCGGATTCTGATGCGCGATTCTTTTTATCGAAAAGCTCCACCCAAAAGCGCGGGGCGTGAAGAATATGGACAGTCGTTGATCGAACACCTGACGGGCACGGGATTGCCGATGGAAGATCTGATGGCTACCGCGGCGGCCCTGACGGCGAGGACAATCGCACTTGGCATCCGCCGCCACGTGATGCCCAAAATGAACGTGCACGATCTGATTGTTTCCGGCGGCGGCGCTCATAACCCATTTCTGCTGGAGTTGCTCGCCGCCGAGCTGCCCGAAATCCCGATTCGTCCGGCAAATGATTTCGGCATCGATATCGACGCAAAGGAGGCGATTGCCTTTGCCGTGCTGGCCCATGAGACCTGGCATGGGTGTCCGTCTAATTTGCCCTCGGCCACCGGCGCCTCCCGCAGCGTGATTCTTGGCAAGATCAGTCCGGTTGCGGCGGCTACTTGATAGACTGGTTTTCAAAAGATGCCCATGGAACATAGACTTTCCCTTAACCGCCGTCAGGCAATTCAGTCCGTCATGTCTACCCTGGGCCTAGGGATGTCAGCGGAAGCCGCCGCCCAAGAAGGCGCCCGCAAAGACTCCCCCGTAACCGCCAGGGACAAAATTAAGATCACGAAGCTCGAAACGATCCTGGTGAAGCCGCGTTGGCTCTTTCTGAAGATCCACACCAACGCGGGAATCACGGGATTAGGCGAACCCGTGACCGAGGGCCGCGCGCTTACGTGCGCCACCGCCGTAAAGGAAGTGGAGCCGTACCTGATCGGTAAGGATCCGCGCGCCGTGGCCCATCACTGGCAAGCCATTTACCGGCATGCATTTTATCGCGGGGGTCCGATCCTGACGAGCGCTCTTAGCGGGATCGACCAGGCCCTTTGGGACATCAAGGGTAAAGCCCTCGGCGTGCCCGTGTATGAGCTGTTAGGCGGACCGACCAGGAACCGCGTGCGCGTGTACTCGCATGCCGGCACGCCCGAGGCGATCGCCCAGGATAAGAAGCGCGGATTCACGGCCTTTAAAACCGGACCAGCCAAGCGCCGCCCCGCGCGCTACGTGGAGAGTCCATCGGCCATCGCTTATGCGGTCGAGAAATTCGCCGCGCTGCGCAAGGCGGCGGGCGACGATGCCGACATCGGTATTGATTTTCATGGCGCGATCAGCCCGGCCCACGCCAAAATGCTGATCAAGGCGCTGGAGCCCCTGAACCCGATGTTTATCGAGGAACCCTGCCAGGCCCAGAATCACGACGTGATGGCTGAAATCGCCCGCGGCACGCACTTGCCGATCGCCACCGGGGAACGCGTGTTCACCAAGTGGGGCTTCCGGGAAGTGTTGGAGAAGAAGGCCGCCACGATTCTGCAGCCCGATCTGTGTCACGCCGGGGGCATCACGGAAGTGCGCCTCATCGCGGGAATGGCGGAAGCATACTATGCCACCGTCGCGCCTCATAACCCGCTGGGTCCGATCAGCCTTGCCGCCGGCGTGCAGATCGCCGCGTCCATCCCGAACTTCCTGATCCAGGAGCAAGTCAGTCTGGGCGAGGGCTACCTCAAGAAGCCATTCACCGTTCGGGGCGGTTATCTCGATCTGCCGGGCGGCCCCGGGCTGGGCATTGAATTGGATGAAAACGCCATGGCGGACAAGATCGGCCACGACTGGACGAACCCGCAGACCTATGACGACGATGACGGTAGCGTGGTTGACTGGTAAGAATGGACAAACAGACAATCCTCAAGAACATTCTGGAAATTGGAATTGTGCCCATCGTGCGCGCTTCGTCTTCCGAGGAAGCGCTGGCGGCCGTGGATGCGATTTATGAAGGCGGCATCCGCGCCGTGGAGATCACGATGACCGTGCCCGGAGCCATCCGCGCGCTGGAGAAGGTGGCCGACAAACTCGGTGACAAGATCACGCTCGGCGCGGGCACGGTGCTCGATCCGGAAACCTGCCGGGCATGTTTTCTCGCCGGCGCGGAATTCATCGTGACGCCGGCGCTGCGCCTGAGCACGATCGAAATGGCGCGCCGCTACTCGAAGCCGATCATGCCGGGAGCGCTGACGCCCACGGAGATCCTCACGGCATGGGAGGCGGGAGCGGATTTCGTAAAAGTATTTCCTTGCGGCAACATGGGCGGACCGAAGTATATCAAGGCGTTGAAGGGTCCTTTCCCACAGATCGAGATGATCCCTACGGGTGGCGTAAACCTGGAGACGATCCCGGAATTCCTGAAAGCCGGCGCCGCCGCGGTAGCCGTGGGCAGCGAACTGGTGGACGCAAAGACGCTCCAAGAGAAAGCCTATCCGGTGATCGCCGAACGGGCGCGGCAGTATCTCGCGGTGATCGCCAAGGCTCGTCAGCGCTGACGCGGATTGCTACCATAGTTACAGAAGATACATGTTCCGTTTCGAAACCGCCGGCGAGTCCCACGGCGAATGTTTAGTGGCAACCGTAGTGGGGCTGCCCGCCGGGATTCCAATATCACTACCAGCGATCAATCATCAGCTTTGGCGCCGCCAGCAGGGCTATGGCCGCGGCGGCCGGATGAAGATCGAGACCGACACGGTGGAAATCGTATCCGGCGTGCGGCATTCCCAAACCATCGGCTCGCCCATCGCCATGATCATCCGCAACAGCGACTGGAAGAATTGGACCGAGGTGCTGCCGGTTGAGGACACGGATGGGAGCGAGGATAAGAAGAAACCGGTGACGCGTCCCAGGCCGGGCCATGCCGACCTGGCCGGCGCGTTGAAATATAACTTTCAGGACGCGCGCTACATCCTGGAGCGGGCGAGCGCGCGCGAGACCACTTCCCGCGTCGCCGTGGGCGCTGTCTCCAAAACATTTCTGGCGCAGTTTGGAATCGAGGTTTTAAGCCACGTCATCGGCGTCGGGCCGGTACGTCTGGAGCGCGCCGTGACCTGGGAAGAGATCGCCGCATTGGCGGAGAAAACCAATGTGACGCTGGGTTGCGTGGATGCGGAAACCGAAGCCCGGATGAAAGAAGCGGTGGATGTGGCCTACCGCACGGGCGATACCATCGGCGCGATCTTTGAAGTCCGCGCTCACGGGTTGCCGCCCGGTCTTGGATCGCACATTACCTGGGATTCCCGTCTGGATGGCAAGCTCGCCCAGGCGATCGTCTCCATGCAGGCGGTGAAGGGGGTGGAAGTCGGATCCGCCGAGGAGCAAGCCACCTCTTATGGCTCAAAAGTACAGGACACCATCCATTACGATAAAGGAGAGCGGCGTTTTTTCCGCGGCGCCAATAAGGCCGGCGGCCTGGAGGGCGGCATGACGAATGGTTCGGATGTATATGTGCGGGGGTTCCTGAAGCCGATCTCCACTCTCAGAAGACCGCTGGAATCGGTGGACCTGGCAACCCGCGAGTCTTCCCTTGCCGCCTATGAGCGCAGTGATGTTTGCGTCGCGCCGGCCGCGGGCGTGATCGGGGAGGCGATGGTGGCCATCGTACTTGCGGGGGCCTTTCTGGAAAAATTCGGAGGCGATTCGCTCGCCGAAACACGGCGTAACTATGACGGCTACATCGAGCAGTTGAGGGCGTTCTGAATGGTGTACAAGGTCGTGAAATACGGCGATCCGATTCTCGAGAAAGCTTGCGATCCTGTCACGGAATTCGGCACGGCCGAACTCCGGCAATTCGCGGACGATATGTTTGAAACCATGTATGCCGCTAAAGGCATCGGGCTGGCCGCGCCGCAGGTTGGCGTCGCCCAGCGGCTTACGGTGATCGATTGTTCCGTGGGCGAGGATCCTGCCCAGAAACTGGTGTTAATCAATCCCGAGATCACCTTTACGGAAGGGGTACAGATCGGAGAAGAAGGATGTCTTAGTATTCCCGGATTCCGTGAAGATGTGAGCCGTGCCAGAAAGGCTGTGGTATTGGCGCGGAACCTGGAGGGCGAGTTTATCGAGATCTCCGGCGAAGACCTGCTGGCCCGCGCGCTGCAGCATGAAATCGATCATCTGAACGGTGTTCTGTTCCTGTCTCATTTGAGCCCGTTGAAGCGCGACCTGATCCGCCGTAAGATCAAGAAA
Source organism: Bryobacteraceae bacterium (assembly GCA_035526195.1). Lineage (GTDB taxonomy): Bacteria > Acidobacteriota > Terriglobia > Bryobacterales > Bryobacteraceae > CADEFT01. Next base: position 18,813 of record DATLCW010000169.1, on the reverse strand, counting down.
TTGATCAAAGCCGGTGAGTGGTAACGGATGCGTTTCGTGTTCATGGGCACGCCGCGGTTCGCGGTCCCCACGTTGGAAGCCCTTCTGAAGGCGGGGCACGATGCCGCCGCGGTGTTCACGCAGCCGGACCGGCCCAAGGGCCGCGGCAGGCAACTCACGCTATCGCCGGTGAAGGAATGCGCGTTGGCTCATGGATTGCGTGTCGAGCAGCCGGAGCGCATCAAACGGCCGGAATCCGTCGAAATGCTGCGGCACATGGGAGCCGATGTCATGGTTGTGGTGGGCTATGGACAGATCCTTCCTCAGTCCATCATCGATCTTCCGCGGCTCGGGATCATCAATGTACACGCATCGCTACTGCCGAAGTATCGCGGCGCCGCGCCGATTCAATGGGCGATCGCCAACGGAGAGCGAACCACCGGCGTGACCACGATGCGCATCGACGCCGGGCTGGACACAGGAAACATGCTGCTCAGCCGACAAACGGCGATTGGGCCCGAAGAGGACGCCATCGAGTTGGGAGCCCGTCTTTCCGGGATGGGGGCGGCGCTGCTGGTGGAGACGCTGGATGGCCTTGAGAAGGGTTCCCTCGCGGCCACTCCACAGAACAACGCGCTAGCGAGTTTCGCCCCGATTCTGAAGAAGGAAGACGGCCTGATCGATTGGACCATGCCCGCCGTCCGCGTCCACTGCCGCGTGCGCGGTCTGCGGCCTTGGCCGGGAACCTACACCACCTTTCGCGGCCAACATCTGCACATTTGGCGGGCCCGGATCGCGGATTCGGGCGCTTCCGGGCAACCCGGACGCTTGTACACGAGAGGGCAGCAGCTACTTGCATCCTGTGGAGAAAACACCGCCCTCGAACTGCTCGAAGTGCAGATGGAAGGGCGCAAGAAAATGCCTGCTCCAGCTTTTCTGAACGGCCAGCGGCTGATAGAGTATGAAGTTCTAGGAGAATCCAAACCTTGACACTCCCGTTGGGCTACCGCTACGCATCGCTATACGCAGGCATCCGCAAAACCGCGAAGGACGATCTCGCGTTGATTGTTTCCGACGTTCCGGCCAGTTCTGCCGGCGTGTTCACGCAGAATCGGGTCCAGGCGGCTCCGGTAAAGCTTTGCAAAGCCCATCTGAAAGCCAGCCGCGGGGTTAGCAGTGCAATCTTAATCAATGCGGGGAATGCGAATTGCGCGACTAGATCGGGGGATCGGGTGGCACTGAGCACTTGTCGAAGTCTAGCCAGGCTGCGGAAAATTCCGTTGGAGCAGGTACTGCCTTCTTCCACGGGAGTGATCGGCGTGGAGTTGGATGCCGCGCTCATCACTGCTGCTCTGCCGGACCTGGTCGAGCGGCTATCTCCCGGCAACTTTGAAGCCGTCAGCCTCGCCATCATGACCACCGACACGCGTCCCAAGACGGCTACGGCGGAGGTGGGAATTGGTAAAGGCGTGGTGCGGATTGCCGGCATGACGAAAGGCTCCGGAATGATCATGCCGATGATGGCCACCACGCTCGGCTTTGTGATGACGGACGCAGCCGTCGCGCCCGCGGCTCTGCGGGCCATGCTGAAGGAAGCGGCGGAAGACAGCTTTAACAGACTAAGCGTGGATGGCGACACCTCCACCAACGACACCGTATTGTTGCTTGCCAATGGCGCCTCCGGCGAGAAGATAGGTCCGAAGGACAGGAGCATATTCACGGAGGCGTTGTTCCATGTGATGCAGGATCTCGCCCGGCAGATCGCGCGCGATGGAGAAGGGGCGCGCAAGCTGATCACGATTCAAGTGGATGGCGCTCGGTCGAATGAGGATGCCACTCGTATTGCTAGAGGCATTGCCAATTCGCCCCTCGTGAAAACGGCGGTCGGCGGTTCGGATCCGAATTGGGGTCGCATTCTTTCCGCCGCCGGCAACACCGGCGTGCCCTTTGATCCTGCTGGAGTGGATGTGTATCTGCAAGAGGTGCGTGTCTGCCGCAACGGACTTGCCGCTTCCTATGATGAGCCCGCGCTGAAAGAGAAGCTCAATGAGGATGATGTAAAGATCCACTTCGTGATTCGCAACGGCGGCAAAGGACAATCGCGATTCTGGACCTGCGACTTCACCGAAGGCTATATTCAGATCAATGGGAGTTACCGGACATAGAGCCGGCCGCCGGACGCTGCTGCTCCTTCTGGGCGCGGCAGCTCTGCCGGCGGACGAGCGTCAGGAACTGACAGACTGGCTCGGACTGCTCGCTTCGCGGCTGGCCGAGGAGAACGCCGAGGACTTTCTGCGCGCGTTTCGCAAGGACACGCGGGCTCTCATCGAAACCAGCGTGCGGGCGATGATCCAGGCCGCGGAAGTGTCGTCGACGGTGGATATCCTCGCCATCAGCGGCGTGGAGCCGCGGCGTGAGTTGGACCTGGATTGGTATCTGGACCTGCGCCCGCGCGCCCCCGCCACGCCGAATGAAAAACGCCGCCAGCGAATCAATCTCCAGATCGAGCGGGTAAAAAAAGGGTGGCTGATCGCCGGAATGGCACCCATGGATTTCTTCGGTCCACCCAGAAACGCTTAGCCGCCGCGGGGTGTATCCTCAAACATGCCGATAATTTTCCGCGGGTTTTTCCTTTTGCTCGCCGCCGTGGTTCCGGCCTTCAGCCAGACCTCGGCCGGAGCCTTAGTGGGCCTGGTACGGGACGCCGCGGCCGCCGCCGTGCCGGGCGCAACCGTCATCGTGACCAACACGCAGACGAACGTTGCTTTTTCCATCAAAACGGATGAAAGCGGCAACTACTTCGTGCCCAGTCTCATACCGGGGACCTATTCCGTAGTGTGCGAGCACTCCGGTTTCAAGCGGACGACGGTAGGTCCGGTGATCGTCAGCGTGAATCAGACCACCCGCGTCGATCTGAACCTGCAGGTGGGCGAAACGGCGGAATCGGTGACGGTCGAGGCCGTGACCAGCCTGATTCAAACCGATAACTCCACCATCGGCCAGGTCGTGACCACACGCCAATTAACCGAGCTGCCGCTCAATGGCCGCGACTTTCGCAGTCTTCTGCGGCTGAATCCGGGTGTGACCGAACCGCAGGGCGGCATCAGCGTCACCGCTTCCATTCGCCGCCAGGGTTTCAACGATGGCATCAAGAACGTGAGCATCAACGGCGCCCGTCCCTCTTCGGTGACCTACCTGATCGACGGCGTGTCGTTGAATGAGCCGTTGTTCCAATTTCCCAGCCAGGTTCCTCCCATTGAGGCGGTGGAGGAATTCAAATTGCAAAATGCCCTGTATCCGGCGGAATTCGGGATGGGCGTCGGACAGGTGAGCATTGCCATGAAGTCCGGCACCAATCAACTGCATGGGTCCCTGTTCGACTTCCTGCGAAATGATAAGCTGCAAAAGTTTCACCCGCGCTTCCATACAAAGACGCCGCTCAAGCAGAATCAGTTCGGAGCGGTCGCGGGCGGCCCTGTCTACATCCCGAAGATCTATGACGGCCGGAACCGTACGTTCTTCCTCGCCAGTTACCAGGGAGGACGGCGGGTGATCGGCAGCTTTGGCGTTGCCCAGGTGCCGACCGCGGCCGAGAGGACGGGCGATTTCAGCGCCTGGCCCACCCAATTGTTCGACCCGCTCGGCGGAGTGCTGGCGCCCGGACAGACGCCGCCGATTATCAAGCAGCCCTTCGCGGGCAATCGCATTCCGGCGGACCGTTTCGCTCCGCAAAGCGCCGCCTTACTGAAGTACTGGCCGCAGCCGAATAAACCCTGCGTCTCGCCCTGTAATAATTTTGAGGCCAGCACCAACACGCCGGTGACGATGAACCAGTACACGGTGCGCGGCGACCATAACTTCTCGACCAGGGATCGCATCTTCGGGCAATATCTGTTCTCGAAAGAAGTGGCGCCCATCCCCTCGGTGATCCCGTTGTCGGGTGTGGTGACGGCGCAAAACAGTTGGATGAGTGCCGCCCAGTGGACGCACGTATTCTCGCCGCGCCTGATCAATGAAGTGCGGGCCGCCAATAATCATTTCAAGTTCGATCAGAACTTCGAGACCGCTGGTCTCGGTACGGTTTACTGGAAGGATATCGGGCTGAAGAATCTCAATGAGAAATATCAGGCGCTGCCCGCCATGCTGCCCGGCACGCAATATTCGAGCATCGGGTATGCCGGCTCGGTGCCGTTCTTTTCAGAGACCGACACCCAGCACTACGTCGAGCACCTGTCGTTCATCACCGGCAAGCACACGATGAAGGCGGGCGTGGATTACCGCCGCTCGCGCACCAACCGCCTGGGCGGGTTCCAGGGCAACGGCATTATCACTTTCAACGGCGCCTATACGGCCCGCAATCCGACCATCGCCCAGGTGGCCGGCGCGCCGAACACCGGCAACGGATTCGCGGATTTTCTCTTGGGCTACGCCAGCCTGGCCGCGGGGACGCCATTTGAATCCGACTCCGGCCGTCTTCGAAACTCCGATATCAATCTCTTTGTGCAGGACGACATCCGCCTATCCTCTCAGTTAACCATCAACATCGGGATCCGCTGGGAGTTTCGCGGCCCTTGGTCCGAAGAGTCCGGCGGCGGAAAAATCTTCGACTATAACTTCCCCGGCGGCCGCGCGCTGTACAAGGATGAAGAGTTCGTCAACGCCGTGAATAACCCGATCTTCGCCAGTTGCTGCTCTTCATCGACGGTCTATAACCCCGACTACCGCAACTTCGCGCCGCGCATCGGACTCGCCTGGCGGCCGCGCTCGGGCAGCAACCGGATGGTGGTGCGCGCGGGCTACGGCGTCTATTACGACATCCTGCACCGGTTCTATGACACACAGCCCTACTCCATCAATATTCCGTCGATTCTTCCTTCCTTGCCATCGGTGAATGGACTGGAAACGCAGCCGCCGCTGGATCTCCGCAATCTCTTTCCGGCTCCGTTGTCCATCGCGACGCGGCAGTTCGCGGCTCCCTATTGCCAGGCTCCGGCGACCGAATCCACCGATCCGGCCACGGGAAGGATCACCGTCCGCAACCAGTGCTTCGGAACAGGCGTGCAGTATGCCAACCCAACGAACACGACGCCCTATACGCAAAACTGGGGCTTGAACCTCCAGTTGGAACCACGCCGCCAGATGCTGTTTGAAGTGGGATATCAGGGTAGCCACGGGTTGCATGCGCAAAGCTTCTACCATGCCAATCAAGCCGTGCTGCCGCCGACCATTGGAAATCCGAATAACGGGGTGAGGTTCGCGTCGCAATGCCCCCCGGGAACCTACCCGGCCTCCTGCTCGCCCATTCAGGATCGCGTACCATATTCGAATTTCGTGCCCCAGCTTTCCACTTACGTGAACGACAACAACGCCATCTACCACGCCATGACGATGAAAGTGGAGCAGCGATTCGCCAGCGGGCTGCAGCTGCTCGCCGCCTTCACCTGGAGCCGGACCATTGATGCCGTGTCGGAGATTCAAACGCAGGGGGGCACGCCGCGCACGTATCCGCAATACGCCTACCGCCGCGATCTCGAGCGCGGGGTGGCCAATTACGATCAGACGCGGCGCTTTGTGACCAGCGTCCTTTATGAGCTTCCCTTCGGCAAGGGCAAGCCGCTGTTGAATCGCGGCGGCATTCCCAATACCGTGCTCGGCGGCTGGCAGGCAAACACAATCATTACGCTGGCCGACGGACTGCCGTTTACGGTCGGCTGCTATTGCGGAGATCGCGCGCAGGTTGGCAATGATCGCGACGTCCATCGCATGAACGTAATCGGTAATCCGATGCCTGACGGATTCGAGAAGACCCTTGTCCGGCAATTCAATACCGCCGCCTATCAGACGCCCGCGCTCGGAACGCTTGGCTCCTCCGGCCGAAATACCCTGCGGGCGCCCGGTCAGAAGGCGGCCGATTTGTCGTTGTTCAAGAACTTCCGGTTCCGCGAATTGTTCAACGTCCAGTTTCGGGCCGAAGCGTATAACCTGATGGCGAGCCCTTATTACACCGTGATCTTTCCGAATTTCAACGCCACCCAAACGAACTTCGGATCGCTGGTGCCGGTGGGCGGCGACTCAGGCAACCTGTTTAATCCCCGTATCTATCAGATGGCCCTGCGGCTTGTATTCTGATAAGGTTTGTATCGATGAAATCCATCCTCTTTCTTTTCTCTATGACAATTCTTTCGGCGGAGCAGCAGGGTTGGTCGCCGCGTGAGGGCGAATTACTGAAGTATCGCGTCAACCTTCGTTTCGGCGAGGAACCGGTCGTTCCACCGCCTCTACCCAACCAGAAGGCGGAACTGCGCTTTTCCGGCGAGGACGACACGATGCCCAAGGGCTGGAAGTTCGGACGCGTCTCCGCCGTAGCCGTCAATGCAAAGGGAGAAGTGTTTGTCTTTCATCGCGGCCGGCACGCCGATCCAGTGATCGTCTTCGACGCCCAGGGCCGCTTTCTCAGCTCCTGGGGAAAAGGGATGTTCACCACCCCGCATGGCCTGCGTATCGATCCCGCGGGCAACGTTTGGACGACCGACGTCGGCAGCCATCAGGTGATGAAGTTTACTCAACAAGGCCAACTGCTGCTCACCCTGGGGAAAAAGGGACAGATCGGATCCACTCGGGAGACGTTCAACAAGCCCACCGATATCGCTTTCGCCCGCGATGGCGGCTTCTATGTGTCCGATGGCTACGGGAACACACGCGTCGTCAAATTTTCCCGGGATGGCAACTACCAGTTGGAATGGGGCAAGCCCGGGCGCGGGCCGGGTGAGTTCAACACCCCCCACTCGCTGCAGCTCGATTCCAAAGGGACCGTCTATGTGAGCGACCGCGAGAACAATCGCATCCAGATGTTCACGCCGCAGGGGAAGTTCCTCCGCATGTGGACCCATCTCGGCTCGACGCAAAATCTTTTCATTACGCCCAACGATGAAATGTGGATGATCACCCATCGGGAAAGCGTCGAAGCGGGCGCGCTGAACACGCTTGGCGGGCGCATCTTCCGTGTGGATATTGGCAGCGGCAAGATTCTTTCTTCGATCGAGAGTCCCGGCCACTGGATTCATGTGAGTCCAGATCGTCTTATTTTTATCGGGAGTCTCACGGGAAACGTGCTGCGCTGGTTCCCGTACTGAGAGCCCTCCCACGCGGGTGGCACGCAGAAGCCGTGTCCTCCAAAATCCTCTCCCATTCGTCTTGATCGCTTGGGTCCATCTTGGCTTGGCCCTGAGGGGAAGCCAGAAGTGCGGGTGTGGCCACATCGGGATACTTCTCATATATGCTCGGTGGTGCACCGCTGGTGCGGGAGAGCGGTCTGCAAACCGGCAGAAAAGAATTCTTACGCATGATGGCGGCCGCGACCTTGCTTGCGCGCAGCGGCAAAGCTGCCGCGCAACAAGCGCAATCGCCGGCAAATGAAGGAGCGAAGCAATTCGCCGAGCGTGTCCTCGAGGATTGCGGCGCGGCGTTCCGCTGCGCGCTGTGCAACATCGGAGACCGGCTCGGCATTCGGCAAACTACATCGCGTACCGGCCGGGAGATAAGACGTACCTCTTGCCGCGCCGATGTTCATCGGAGGCATGTTTCAGTTGCTGGTGCCCGTGGTCGCCGCCGCTCCCAAGGTGGCGGGTGCGTTCCAGAGTGGCAAGCCCGTCACTATGTACGATTTCTCCGCGGACCTGTATCAAGGCATGGAGCGCGCGTCCGCTCCTGGATTCCGGCATCAACTTGTGCAGCAGTGGATTCCGTCGTTGACGGGCATCGAAGAAGTTTTACGCTCGGGCGGGAATGCGGTGGATGTTGGATGCGGGACCGGGCTTGCGTCGATTGCGCTCGCAAAAGCATTTCCGAAAGCGCGCTGTGCTGGATTAGATCCCTATGCGTTGCGGACCGGCTGCAATTCGTTATCGCGGACTCCTCAAAGCTGCAGCCCGGCAAATTCGATCTCGTCACAATTTTCAATTCCGTGCATCACTTCAGCGAACCTGTAGCGCTCTTGACGCATTGCCGCAAGGCGCTGAAAGCGGGCCGTGTCTGTTTCATCATTGACGCAAACCTGTCTCTCAATCCGGAAGACAACATGAATATTGCAGTCCGCGTCTCGTATCCCGCGACAACGCTCTGGTGCCTTCAGGATTCAATGGCCGGCAATGGCGCGGGCCTAGGGTCTGAGTTTGGGGAAGCGGTGTTAAAGGACCTCGGGTCGAAAAGCGGGTTCACTCAGTGCCGGAAACTCGCCGGGAGCACGCCTCTGGAAGCTTATTATGAGTTACGGTCTTAAGAGGCGCTGCGCCATGACGGAACACAATGTGTCACTCGGTGCCTGCGGGAGGAGAGCATCCCCTCGCACGAACTGTTGCGGCTTGATTTTCTGTACACGGGGGATTAGGCCACTGGCACCGGCGGCACGTCGGAACTATCGCAGTTGATTGCGACCTTCCATCCTTATCCGCCCAGGCTCTCATCTATCATCTGAGGTCCGCATCGGGCGTTAACGTCCAGGGCCGGATAGTCCTTAGCGTAGAATATTCCCGGAATGGTCCCTTCGTCATTGCTGGCTACCTTTTCGAAGAGGGGCGTTAACTCTCGACACATCGATCGGGCATCAGCCAGGCGAGGATTGCGAACTGTGCTCAGCCGGCGCTGATTTTCAAAACTTGAAGCGCAGCGAGACCTGCATGATCCTCGGGCTACGGGCGCTGATGACTTGGCCAAAACGGGCGTTTACCTGACTGCCGGATACATCGAACCGGGCGCCGTTGTCGACACCGAGAAACTGTCTGTGGTTGAACACGTTGTACGCTTCCCACCGCAGTTGGAGCACACGAGTCTCCTTTCCGAGCGGGACTTCCTTAAATAACGTGGCATCCCAGTTGTTGATGCCCGGACCGCGGAACACGTCCTTCGGAGCGTTGCCCGGGTCACCCCTGCCTGGTCTGGCGAATACCGTCCGATCGAACCAGGAAGTTTGCGAACGGTCTCCGTGAGCCAGTTGTGCTCTGCCGGCAACGTTCACGCGGGAACCGTCGCCGCCACCTGTGATATCGGCGCCGTCCACGGTGCTCAGCCCGATTCCCAGCGGCGTGCCGCTGGCAAAGGTCGTGATTCCGGAAAGCCTCCAGTTATCGAGCAGCCAGTGCACAACGGGCGCATGGATCACCCGGCTGGCCGCGGGCAAATCCCAGGTGTAGTTGAGTACGAGAACGTGCGTCTGATCAAAGCCCGCTTTGCCGTAGTTCCAAACCCGAAGAGGGCGATAGATGGGCACGCCACCCGTATCGCCGTCCACGTAGTTCATGGACTTGGACCATGTGTAAGAAACTCCGTACGCCAAGCTGCGCATAAATCTGCGGGTTGCCGTGACTTGCAGCGCGTTGTAGTTGCCCGTTCCGTTATTCGAGTAAATGTTTACGTTCCCGTACCCCGGGAAGGGGCGAAAGAAGTTGTCGTTCAGAGGGAGCGCGGGGTTGGACGGATCTGCGTTTGCCGGCTGAAACCTTGCCCCATAGGGAACCGTGTTTACATTCTGCGCCCAAGGCAGGTGCCGGCCCACCCACCCTACGTATGCCACGCTGAGAATGGTTTGCAGTCCCACATCGCGTTGCACGTTCAGATTGTAATTGTAGACGCTCCCTGTTTTGGCATTGACATCGGTACCGAAGCCGTTGCCGGGGAACAAAAGGCCGGCACTGGAGCCCACCGAAGCAACGGTGCCGTAGTAAATCACGGGGTTGAATTGCACAGGAGGATTAAAAGGAGCGTTGAGATACCAACCGGTGCTTTCGACTCCCTGATGGAAGGTGCCGAAGCTGCCACGAATGGCCGTCTTGCCATTTCCCTGAGGATCATAAGCAAAGCCAATTCGGGGCTAATCCCGCGGCGAGTCAGGATTGCGGAAGGAGTTGGGGTAACTGGGGTCTGTATTGAGCACCATGCCATTTGTAACGCTTCCCGTTCCGGAACGAACCCGCCGATGTAAACCGCCGGCACGACTTCGCCGGTCAGTGGATTCACTCCACGCCGTCCTTGCGGCGTGGAAATAGGGCGGAAGAAGACGGGAGCTTTTGACGCGTCGTATCGCCCCGGAACAAATGCTGCCGCCTGGTTGGGGATGAGATGCGTCCACCAGTTATGCCAGGCCAGCCGGAACCCGAGATCAAGCGTGAGTTTTCGACTCATCTTCCACGTGTCCTGAACAAAGCCGGCCATGTTCCATATCTTGAGTCTCATTTGCGGAGACGTAAAGGCCTCCGTATAAGAAAAAAAATTGCCAAGCACAGCGTTCGAATAGGCCCAGTTTGAATCGAGCGGATTGAGGATGTCGCGGCTGAAATCAAATGTCCCCATAGGATTTCCCCAGCCATTGAGTCCCGAACCGCTGGCCCCGCGGAACATATAAAAGCCCGCCTTAATGGTGTGTCTGGCGCGTGTGAGCGTCAGCGTCTCCGTCAGGTTTGTCTCGGTCTGGGCTTCGTAAATTGGAAACCGGCCGTCGAAGGTCACAGCAGGAGCTGAGGGCACTCCACCGAAAGTCATTCGCGGAATAACGTTGAACGGGTTCTTTCCATAAAGCTGAGGCACATTGATGCCGGTGGACGATCGCTGAATCCTGGCCCAGTCTTCGTCCGTGGAAGCGCCACCGGTTTCCCGCGCGTTGCGGACAGCAATCGAGAATTCGTTGACGAGGGTGGGCGTAAAGATGTGAGTATGGTTCATCGCTGCCGACATTTCCATGTATCGATAGAAAAGGTTCGCCAGCGGAAAGTTGGGACCGCCTGCCGGAATACCCAAGCCACCGGCAGCGTTGCTGTCCCATCTAAGGCCACGAAGATACAGGTTGTCCTTGTTTCCCGGCCGGTAGTCGACACGAAACACATGGTTCCTCTTGGGCATGTCATTCACTGGCTGGAGCTGATAGTTATAGTTGCCCCTGGTGATGCCACGGTCGAGCAGGTTCGGCATGGGCATTACATTCAGCATCGCCTTGCCGGCCGGAGTAACCCGGTTCGAGGGCACGATGTTACCCGCGAACGGCGTACCGGCGTTCAACGGATCCCGCACGGGTATCAGGGCGCCGTTGAGATCCAACGTTTGAGAAAAGTCGCCGTTTCGCTCGGCCGCGGTGGGCATCGTGCGCTGGATCAGGGCTTGCGGAGCCTTAACCTTCCAATCCTCGATCGAATAGAAGAAAAAGAGCCGGTCGCGCATCCTCGGAATGGGTATCGGGCCACCGATGGACGCTCCCAGAGTGTTGTAGCGGTAACGTGGCAGGGGAACACCGGTGGCGTTGTTGAAATAATTGTTCGCATTGAACATTTCATAACGCTTATACCAATAACCGGTTCCGTGATATTCATTGGTGCCCGACTTCGTGATCAGATTAATGATCGCGCCGCCCATGCCGCCATATTGAGCCTGGTAGTTGCTCAACTGGATCTGCACCTCACCCAGCGAGTCCATATTGGGGCTGCTAAAAAACTGGGGAGCATCGATATCGTTGGTTTGCAGCCCATCGACCGTCGCCACAGTCCCAACTTGTCGGGTGGCCCATAATGTTGGGCAGGGCGTTGCCGTATCCGGGCCCATTGGGGACTTCGTTGACAGCGCCCACGGACACTCCGGGAAGCAACTGCAGAAGCGACGTTACGTCGCGCCCGCGCACGCTCAGGTTGTCGATCTGCCGGGAAGACAGCAGAGCGGCATTTTCGGAACTGCCGGTCTGAACCAAGTCGCCTCGAGAGGTGATCGTAACCGAATCCGTTGTTTGTCCTACAGCTAACGCGATCCGGCCCAGGTCCAGCAGAGAGTTTGCTCTGAGGACATTGTCGGTGCTGTTCAGTGTGGTGAAGCCAGCAGCTGAGATCCGGAGCGTATACATCCCCGGCTGTACGGAGGCGAAGCCGAAAAGCCCGGCCTGGTCTGCTTTCGTCTCGCGAATGGCCTGGGTGCCTTTGTTGATCAACGTGACGGATGCGCCAACGACTGCTGCATCCGTCGCATCAACAACAGTCCCGGAGATGGTTCCGGAAATGATTTGAGCTGTGGCCGGCCCGGTTGAAGCAAGTAGTAATAACAGCGGAAGCGCGGCCCCGATGAACATGCGCGTGCAGCAGTTCCATCGATTCACGTCTTCGGTCACGTCCTTCTGTCCGGTAAGGCCAGGCGGGCGCGCGCCCACCTCCTGGCCTGGCAACGTTCCCACTGTGATTCTCACGCCAGGATCTTATTTGATCCTCCTGTTGGTGTCAAGCGTAAAGAGGTTCTTTGTCAAGGCAGGTATCACAAGGTGTTGGCGAGTACGCCGCCATCGATGAGCAGTGTCGTACCGGTGATGTAACTGCCCGCATCCGTGCCGAGTAAGAGCGCCGCCCCCGCAATCTCTTCCGGTTTTCCCCACCGCTTAAGCGCGGTGCGATTCGTGAATTCCCGTTTCTGTTCGTCATTGAGAATGCCAAGCGGCAGTTCGGTCAGGAAGGGACCAGGGGAGATGCAATTGACGGTGATGCCGAACGTCGCGAGATCGAGCGCGCTCGACCTTGCCATGCCGATCAGGGCGGACTTGGTGGCGCTATAGGTGCTGCGCCCTAACTTGCCTCCCAAACCGAGAACGGAAGAGATATGTATGACGCGTCCCCAGTTACGTTCCATCATCTGGGGAAGAAGCGCGCGAGTGAGACGCATGATGCCGGACAGGTTCAATTCAAGGATCCGATCCCAGGCGTCATCGGTGATCTCATCAAATCGTTCCGGAATATTCGAGCCCGCATTGTTAACCAGCACATCCACGCGGCCAAGGCGCCGCAATGTTTCCTCAGCGACTCGCTGGGACTCGCCACGCTTTCCGAGATCAGCCGTCATCCACTCCACTTGTGCCGGCAGCCCGTCCGAGATCTCCCGGGCGGCCGCGTCCAACTCCCTGTCATTCCGGCTGCAAATCATGATCGCGGCGCCGTGCTCGGCATAAGCACGCGCCATCGCTTTGCCCAATCCGCGGCTACCTCCGGTTATCAACGCCGTGCGGCCGGTGAGATCAAAGAGCTTTTCGTACATTTGATTTGGAATCCTCGAGCGAATACTATTTTGCGAGCGTCATTCGACCACGGTGAGCGAGATGTCGGGAACCGGGCGGCGGAAGTAGTTCCAGTCTCCCTGGTAGATGGGTCCGATCATGGTGGCCGTATGCGCCTCCGCTTTGGTTCCGTCCGCCGCCCTTCCAAAGATGCGGATACGATAGGTCCCGGAGGCCGCCGGACCCTGCACGCGGAAGCCGATCTCCGGAATGATCATGTCGGCGCCGTCGGCATTCGGCTCGAACAACTGGTCGGCGCGGAATTTCGCTCGCAACGGCGGCACCCCCGAGGGGAATTCTTCGAACCACACTTCCACCTCACCGGCGAAACCGGCCTCGCGAACCAAATGGACTTTGAGGATGGCACTCTCCCCACGGCGCACGGTGAAATTCTCCGGGGTGGTGAAGAGTTGAAATCCGGGGGTGGCATGGTCCACCTTCATGCGGTAAGGAAATACCGAACCACCGCGGCTCAGGCGGTCGCGCACTTCCACCCATAGCGGGCCAGCCTGCTTTGGCGTGTAGAACAGACTGCTGTCCGGGTTGCCCAGCAGCCCGCCCCAGCCTGCTACCACATCGTCGTTCTCCGCAAGTTTCTTGCCCGCCGCATCGCGAAGCGTGAGCACGGTATCGAGATACGGTCCGCCGAGCTGCGCACTGAGCGTCGAGACATGAAGCGGCTCACCCGCCTTACCTTCAATGCGGAATACATCCCGCTCCCGCGGCCGGCTGAGTTGGCCGTTGATCACGTAGGGCGCGGCCGCGGGCGGCGCCTTAGCAGCAGTCTCTTCCGAAAATTCCGGGATGTCGCCCACTTGTAGATTCGGGCCTTCCGCCACGCCGTCGGGTCCTGCCAGCCACAGTTTCCACAGTCCGGTTTCGGCGTCTGCGGGAATGGCGAAGGCCGCTTCCAGGTGACCATCCGGTTGGAAGGTTGCTTTACCGTCGATTCGCGCAATGCCGGCCGCGTGTGGCGGATCCGGGCGGAATTTGATGGGCATGGTGTAGGGATACGTCATGCGCGCGTATTCGCCGCGGCGAAGCCCTGTCAAGTACACTTGCTGCACGCGTTGGAGGGCCGATCCCTCGACTAGAAAACGCACTTGCGATCCACGCCGGGCTCCCAGCGGAGACACGGAGCGAACCCATGGCAACGCCGAGATACGCAGCACGTAAGAGTTATTCTTGCCGAATGTGAACCCTCGCGGCCCCCGATACTGATCGAGCTTTATCGCGTAGACGCCGTCCTCGGCGAAGGTATGCTCGATCAACGGGTTCTCATCGTAGTGATCGCGATCGTCATTGAACGCAATCCGCTCCCCGCGTCCGTTCTGGAGAATCATCCGCGCTTCCACCGCCGAACCATGTTCCATAGCGTGCAGGTCGAAAACCCATCGTTCGCCAGCCTTCGCAGGAAACCAGTACACATCGCTATCCGCCGCGCCATCGAGCCTGCCGTATACCTCGGCGGGCAACGACGGCACGGCACGATCGGACCCTTCCGTCATCGCCGGGAACTGGCCTACCGTGAACAGAAGGGATGTAGTGGGACCATTCCCTGTGACGACGCGCAGCATGTGGCCGCCGAACGCTGCGGAGGGAGCAATCGACACGATGCCTGTAAGCCGAGTCGGTTCGCGGTGCGTGGTGTGCTTCCAGACGAGGTCGGCGCAATCAAACTCCACGCCGGTTGTACCCTCCAGGTGCGTGCCCACGAACTCCACTTCCACCAACGTTCCCGCCTTGCCTCCCAATGGATGCAACCACGCGAGTGTGGGAGGCTCGGACGCAGCCTGCAGCCAGACGCTTGCAATGAGAAAGAGTGCCGGGCGCATTGGGCGTTACGCGAACAGTTCCTTGACCACGACACCATCCTTGTTGATCCGCACCGGACGGCCGTTGGCGTGATACTCCTTCTGGGCATCGATTCCCAACGCCTTGTATACGGTGGCGCCAAGATCTTCGATGGTGACCGGGCGGTCCGCTGGTTCACCGGCCTGTGCATCGCTGCGACCGACAACCACCCCGCCCAAAATGCCCGCCCCGGCCAACGCTACGGAAAATCCGCGCGGCCAATGATCCCGGCCGCCGGAGAAGTTGATCTTGGGAGTGCGCCCGAAGTCGCCGATGACCAGGACCAGCGTCGTGGCCAGCAGACCTCTCTGATCGAGATCGTCCAGCAACGTGGGAAACGCCTGATCGAAATCGGGAGTAAACCGCTTTACGCCTTTTTCGTGTTCGCGATGTGTATCGTAACCACCGTGGAAAACCGTAGCCAACCGCGTACCCGATTCGATCAGGCGCCTCGCCAGGAGACAGCCCTGGCCGACCCCGGTTCGACCGTAGGCGTCACGCAGCTTGCCGGGCTCAGCTTGAATGTCGAAGGCCTTGCGCGCCGCCGGGGACGATATCAGGTCGAGAGCTTTCTGCGTAAACTCATCCATGTCGCTGAGCAGCGGCGAGGCGGTCGCCTTGTGGAACTCGCGGTCCATTTTCTCCAGCAGCGAGCGCCGCGCTTGCGATTCCTCAGGACTGACTCCAGTCGGCAAAGTCAGGTCCTTTACCGAGAAATTCTTCGCGTTGGGATCGCCCGTGATGAACGGATCGTGGGCAGAGCCGAGGAAGCCCGCTTCCGCCGAGAGGTCTTTTTCCGGAATCACCACGAACGGCGGGAGTCCATGGCGACCACCGAGTTCTTTCGACATCACCGAACCATAACTCGGGTGCAACAAATCATTCCGGGGTTTGGTTCCGCTAAAGATATATTGCCGTGCACGCTCGTGGATGGCTTCGTCGGAATGCATCGACCGGATCACAGCGAACTTGTTCAGCGCTTTCGCCGTGCGCGGAAGGAGTCCTGAAAAATGGATGCCAGGTACAGAAGTAGGCGTTGTGCCAAAGCTGCCCCTGATATCGGCAGGTGCATCCGGTTTGGGATCGAAGAAATCGAGCTGGCTGGCACCGCCATTCTGAAAAATGACGATGCACGCCCGTTCGCTCTTACCGGCATCCGCTGACAGCAAGGCCGGAAGGTTGAGGCCGCCGAAGGCCAGACTTCCGATCCGAAGAAAGTCGCGACGGGTAGACGAAGTCATGACTCGTATCCCTTCAATGGTTAAGCTGGAATTCCTTGGATACCAGTGTAGCCCAGAGCAATCCCTCAAGCGCTTTGCGGGGCGCGCGGCCGGCCGCTTTTTCCGCCGTCAGATAGTCCACCACATAGCGAAGTTCGGAGTCATTGGGTTGCCGTGCGAAGGCCCGTTCGTAGAGCGTTCGTGCGACCTCGGCATAGCTCAGTTTTTCCCACGAGGCGAGAACATTGTCCTTGTCTTCTACTTTCGCCTGGATGGTTTTTCCGTTCATCAGGTGCAGCATCTGACCAAGCGTGGGTGTTGCCTGGCGCTCGCACAGAATGTCGCGCCGGGGAAATCCGAAGGTCACCAAGAAGTAATCCGGCTGATCAGGCTGGTAAATATCCATCGCCCGCATGCCTTTCGGATGATTCGCAAATGTGTGGGCCACTCCGGAAACCTGGGAGATGGAATCGAGCAACACCTCCGCCGGCAGTTTCCTCGGTTGATAGCGGGCAAACAGGAGGCGATCCAACTGTGGCGGAGTCCGCGACCCGTCCGCTGGACGGGACGAGAGCTGGTAGGTGCGGGAATTGAGAATTACGCGATGCAACGCCTTCAGCCGGAACCCGCTGTTCGTAAAATAGCGCGCCAGCCGGTCCAGCAACTCGGGATTGGTGGGCGGGTTGCTCACTCGCAGGTCATCGAACGGTTCGACGATCCCTGTCTGGAAATACTCATGCCAGACGCGATTGACCGTGGCTCGGGTGAAGTACGGATTTTCCGGCGATGTGATCCAGCGGGCCAGCGCCACACGGCGATCTTCTTCTCCGTCCAGGGGCAGGGGCGCTCCCCCCAAAACTTTCGGGGCCACCGGTTTCTTGGTCACCGGATGCTCTATCTCGCCCTGATCTTCCAGGTACCAGGTGCGGCGGTACTCGCCGTATCCGTGCTTTACTCGCAAGCGGGCGAAGAAGGCTGAAATCCCGTAGAAGTCATTTTGCGTGAAGTTCTCGAGCGGATGATTGTGGCACTCTGCACATTCCAGCCGCACTCCGAGGAACAGGCGCGTCACCGTCGGAGTGGCCTTGGTCACTTCGAACTTCTTTTGCATGAAGTCGGTCGCCGGCGCCCAGAAAGCGGTGGCGGGGGTAAGAAATGTATCGCCTTCACTCGTGAGTATGTCCCTGACCATTTGATCGTAAGGACGATCCTCGCTCAGGCAATCCCGGATCCACTCTTTGAAGGTCCCCATCGAGCGGCCTTGCGAGTTGAGCTGATTATTGCGAAACCAATCCTCGAACTTTACGGTCCAAAAGGCGGCATATTCGGGCCGCGCCAGCAGGGAATCAATCAGTAAAGTGCGGTTTGGATCTTTTCCAAACGCGCGCGTTTCCTCCGCGGTAGGAGGGCGGCCGATCGTGTCCAGGTAGACTCGCCGCAAGAACTCGGAATCGGTGCTCAGCGGCGCTGGCGTCACGTTCATCATGCGTTGGCGGGCCATCACCAGTTGGTCAATAAAATTGTGGACCGGGGGCTCTGGCCAGACCCGAGACGAGGATAAGTCTTTGACGCCGACATGCATCGCAGCCACTTGTCCCATGCCACGGGCCAAAATCGTGGTGAGCCCACGAGCGCCCGCTTTAACCACTGCGCCGGCCTCGACGCGCGCTACCGATTCGTCACTCGTGGAGTAGCGAACCTCACGCGTCATGTCTCGTGTGGAGCCGTCGGAAAGCCTGCCGATCACCGCCACCTTTTGCGCCGAACCTGCTCCCGCGAGCATCATTTCATTGGGATAGATTTCCATCCTGACGAGCTGCGCTGCTCCGGACTCGAGTTTGGCCCCTTGGCGCAACCACAGGAGCAGGGTCTTATACTCTTCGGAATCGCGAGTCATCAGACGGCCGCCGCCATGCGGCGATTCAAACAGAGGTTTTCGCAAAAGCAGGCTGTGCTCCGGATCTTTAAGATTCACGCGCCGCCCGTCGTGTTTGCCGACGATCATCTCGTGATCGGCGTCGACGTCATAGCCGAACAGGGAGAGCTTGAAACCGTTTTGGCCGGCTGGTGAGCCGTGACATCCCGACCCGTTGCAGCCCTTGATCGTCAAGGTGGAGATCACGTCGGGCGAGAATCGGGGTTCGAGTTGGCTCGATGCCTGATTGCGGACCTCGAGGCGAATGCTCGCCTTCTCGCCGCTGCAACTGGCTTTGATTTCGGCCAAACCGGGCTTTCGGGCGATAGCTATCGAATTTGCCAGGTCCACCGAAACCACGGAGGAATCGGTGGAGGTCAACTTGCACGCTTTGCCCGTCACCACCAGTTGCTGGGAGGCTCCAGGACCCAGCAGTACGATCCGGTCGGGCTGAATCAGCGCGGCGCGGCAGACAGGAATGCCGATTGCCAGAGCTGCGCAGGCAATTGCCAAAAAACGCGTCGGAAGAAGGCGCTCACAACGAGTCAACATCACATCGCATCATCGTCCACGACCATGGTCTGCCGACCATCAGTCTATAAGACGCATTCCACACTGTCAATCGCATTCCACCGACGGGGTGCGCGTCTCGAAAGTGAAGATCAGCTGGTTTTCTTTTTTTAGGGGCAAATTACCTAGCGTATATGATACGCTAGGACAGGAGGCCCTTTCTGACAACAAAACCCACCTCTCTGGAATCGCTCCAACAGCGGCGTTCC
>DATLCW010000054.1:0-3098 GCA_035526195.1 Bryobacteraceae bacterium | reverse complement strand
CATGCTCGGGATCCACAGCTTCTTGCCGCCCTTGAGCAGGTAGAACTCGGGCTTGGATTGCTCCTTGCAGACCTGACCGGCCTCGATCGCCGCGGTCGGCGGGGGATCCGGCGGTGCCGGGGCCGCGGTGACTTGGGCCGGTAATGTGGCCACAGAAAAGAGGATGACGGCGAAGGCGATTCCCAGCTGAGGATTCCGATGAAGATGAATGCGTATTCCGAAGGGAACGCGAATGGCATTCCGGTCTGAAGGCGAACAGCGATCGGAGCGTAGCGACGCTGGCATTTCGATTGTGCAGTAGCTATTCGCCTTCGTCAAGGAAAACGATCCGAAGCGAAGCGAAGGACAGACGGCTGCTAGCGAGGATAGGGGTGCGGGGAAAGGGGCGCAGTCCCTTCCCCGCTCATTGCACAGAGACCCCGGCGAGCGTCAGCTCGGCGGCTGGCCACCCCGTTTTTTCCGCATCGATTCTCCTCGCATTTCGAGACGGTGTGCATTATGCACGAGCCGGTCGAGAATGCCATCGGCTACTGTAGGATCGCCGATCTGCTCGTGCCACCGCGCCACCGGCAGTTGCGACGTCAGAATTATTGATCGCCTTTGATAACGGTCTTCGCAAATCTCCCAGAAATCGCGCCGTTCGGGCTCGCTCAATGGAGCCATTGCCCAATCATCGATTACCAGCACATCAATTCGGCTCAGCTTGGCAAGTAAGTTTCGTAAGCTGCCATCGGCTCGCGCCATTGCCAGATCGCGGAACAACGCCGCCGCTCGCAGATATAGCGCGGAATATCCGTCACGGCATGCTTTTTGTGCCAAAGCGCAGGCAACGAAGCTCTTGCCAACGCCTGTTGGCCCGAGCACGAAAATCTGTTCGTGATTGCGCACCCACACCGATTCTTGCGTGAGCGCCCGGACGACGCTTTTGTCGAGACCGCGCGAAGTGCGGTAGTCGATTTCTTCTACGCACGCATTGCTGCGCAGTTTGGCGACCGCAAGCCGTCGTGCCAGCGCCTGGTTTTGACGACACACCCACTGATGGTCAACCAATAATCCAAGCCGCTCCAGGAAACTTAGTTCCTGGGCGGCAGGATCCTGCTCCTGTATCTTGAGCGCGTCCAATATGCCGTTCAGCCGCATCGTAATGAGTTTGTCTTTCATCGGTTCTTGCAACATGGCTAACGCTCCCTAATCGAAATATTCCGAACCGCGAATGTTGTCGTGGAAGGCCGGTGCCGATAGGGGCGGCAGTGAAGAATCCACCAATGGCTGCCGGTCGAGTGAGTTCCTCAGAATCGATTCGACGCTCTTATACCTGCACGCGCCGGTAAGCACTGCTCGTTCCGCCGCGGCTTCCATGCGCACCGGCGAATACTTGGCTGCAAGCCGGATAATCCCCAGGCAAGCGCGATAGCCCATCTCCGGGTGCGGCTTATCCGCCATGATTCGCTCAAACAGAAGCGCTGTATTCGGGCCGATCGTTTGCGCCCAATGCACCATTCGCGATGGAGTCCATTCCAAATGAGCTCGATGACTCTTCGGCCGGTGTTCGTTGTCGGTGAGAGTCTGCCCGCGGCCGCGGCTGCGCAGATGTGAGGCAACCCGCACGCCTTTCTGTAGGATTTCGACTGTCGTCGGTGTCGAACGAATCTCGACAGTTTCGTGAACGAGGTTGTATGGAACACTGTACAGGTTCGCATCAAAACTTACGTGATAGTCAATGTTCACGCGGGCACGCGACCACTCGCTCATGTCGAATGGCTCCATCGGCAGCGGTTTCAAGGCCGGCTTGTCGATGGCTGCAAAGGCGCTGGCCCGTGTGCCGTCACGTTTGCGGAACGGCCGATGGTTCAATCGGAGCAATAACTCTCGAACCGCCACGTTGACATCTTCGAGCGAGAAAAACTTCCGGTTACGAAGAGCGGCCACAATCCATCGCTGGGCTACTTGTACGGCGTTCTCGACTTTAGCCTTATCTCTTGGCTTGTAGGGCCGCGCCGGCATAACTCCGAACCCGTAGTGTTGGGCGAAGTTATAGTAGGTCGGGTTCAGATCCGGATCGTAGCGGCAGGCTCGCGTTACGCCAGTTTTCGTGTTATCGGGAACCACCAGGGTGGGAATCCCGCCGCAATGGGTAAAGGCGTTGACGTGTGCTTTCAGCCAAGCCTGCATCTGCTGATCGTGCGTCGCTTCTGCATAGGTGTAGGAACTGGCGCCGAGCGCGGACACAAACAGCGGCGCCTGCCAAACCGCGCCTGTGACGCGGTCGTGAATCGGAATCGTTGCGCCAGCCCAATCGACAAACATCTTCTCGCCGCCTTTGTGTTCCTGGCGCATGACAACGTCGAGTTTTCTGCGCCAGCGTTGGTATAACTCGCAGAAACGGCTGTAGCGGTAAGTGTTGGGGTCGGAATCGCGATATTCCTCCCATAACAATTGAAGCGTCAGATGCCGGTGAGTGCGCAATTGCTCGTGGATGGCCCCGAAGTCCGGCTGGGGGCGCGGCGATTGTGGCCGCCCAGTGCGTGCCTTTGCTCGGGGGAACAGAGCGGCTTCCACGCGCGACTCGTCCCAATCCTTCGGCAAGGGCCAAGTTAGCCCCACTGCTTCGGCGCGCTTCAGGTATTTGTGAACCGTGCTTACCCCGATCGCGCAGCTGCGCCCAATCTGCTGGTAGCCCAAATGTAGTTCGAAGCGGAGGCGCATGACCTCCGTGATTTTCCGCATGGACAGTCTCCTGGCCGGCAACCTGATCCTCCGTTGGGAAGTTCATTGTGCCGGTGTGATGTCCAGCGTCGTCGCCCTGTGGAAATCATTCCGGGCTCATCGCGAAAACCATTCCGGGTTTCAAGCAAAACTATTCGCCTTCCCACCGGAATCAATGTTCGCCTTCAGCCCGGAATCTTGTTCGTCTTCATCCCGGAACGTTTTTCACGTTCATCCCGGAATCCCATTCACCTTCGCCCGGAATCCGCATCTTTCACCCCTTCGGGGATCCTGTGCAGATCCGACGGCGCGAAGGGGCCTCGCTCCGATCACGTAAACGGGATAAGTCGGGTTGGATCGCACAATGTCCGTCTGGTCATTTGACATCGGAA